>CAIXXI010000239.1 GCA_903923345.1 uncultured Burkholderiales bacterium
CGCCGCACAACGCCGCGCGTCTGCTCAAGCCTCATGTCGATGAGCAGACCCTGTCGCAGCTCAATGCGTTCGAGTACGAGCCAATTGCCACCGTCTGGCTGGCCTGGCGTGAACGCCTTGCCTTACCCAAGGCGATTCTGCTTCGAGACGAGCTTGCCGCAGGGCACCCCGGGCAATGGCTCTTTGACCGCAGCCATGCAGCGACCGATCAGCTGAACACCGCTGCGGGTGTTGTGGTGAGTGCGGCCGGGCAAGCGCTGCCGAGTCCGTCAACGCTGACCGAACAGGTGATCGATCAGCTGCGCGTCCAGATGGCACTGCCCAGGCCGCATGCTGCGCGATCGATCATCGAACGGCAGGCCACGGTGCGCTGCACACCCGATCGGCCTCGGTTCGAGACCGATGCGCTGGCCGAGTCCTGCCCGGGCCTGGCGCTGGCGGGCGACTGGGTCTGGCACCGATATCCCTCGACGCTGGAATCGGCCGTACGCAGTGGCGATGCCGCCGCCGACTGGATCACCCGTCAGGCTGTGCCCACAGGCTGATCCGCTCCTGCAGCCGAGCGCGCTACCAGGCAGCCGCCAGGGCCGCGTCGATTCGATCGACCGCGATCACCTCGAGGCCTTCAAACGCCTTCTTCGGGACGTTGGCCTTGGGTGCGATCACTTTCGAAAAGCCCAGCTTCACTGCTTCACGCAGCCGTTCCTGACCGCGCGGTGACGGCCGAATCTCTCCTGCCAGCCCAACCTCGCCAAAGACCGCAAGGCCTCTTGGCAAGGGGCGGTTCTTCAGGGACGACACAATCGCCAGCAAGACTGCAAGGTCTGCAGCCGGTTCGCCGATTTTCACGCCACCGACCGCATTGACGAAGACGTCCTGATCGAAACAGGCGATGCCGGCGTGGCGATGCAGCACTGCCAGCAACATCGCAAGCCGCGCCGGCTCCAACCCGACCGACAGCCGCCTTGGGTTGGGCACATGCGCGGTGTCGACCAGCGCCTGAACCTCGACCAGCAGCGGACGCGTGCCCTCCTGCGTGGCCAGAACACAGGAGCCGGCGACCTGCTGGTCATGCTGCGACAGAAACAGTGCCGATGGGTTGGAGACGCCGCGCAGACCTTTGTCGGTCATTGCGAACACGCCCAGCTCATTGACCGCACCAAATCGATTCTTGAAGGCTCGTACCAGCCGAAACGATGAATGGGTATCGCCCTCAAAGTAGAGCACGGTGTCGACCATGTGCTCGAGCACGCGAGGACCGGCCAGCGTGCCCTCCTTCGTGACGTGACCGATCATCACGATGGCAATGTCCTGCTGTTTGGCCAGGCGGGTCAGTTGAGCCGCGCAATCGCGTACCTGCGCAACCGATCCGGGCGCTGAACTCAACTGATCGGTGTACAGGGTCTGGATCGAATCGATGACGACGACCTTGGGTGCCGCCGACTCGATGGCCGAAACGACGCTCTCCAGGCCGATCTCCGGCAGAAGCGGCACTTTGCTGCCATCGAGCCCGAGGCGCCTGGCCCTGAGCGCCACCTGAGCGGCAGACTCCTCACCGCTCACATAAAGAACCGGCAGCGACGCTGACAGGTGCGCGAGCGCCTGCAGCAGCAGGGTCGACTTGCCAATGCCCGGATCGCCGCCGATCAGAACCACTGAACCCGGCACCAGTCCGCCGCCCAGCACGCGATCAAACTCGTCTGCTCCAGTCGGAAACCTTGGCACCTGTGCAGCCACCACGCTGTCGAGCCACTGAATGCCACCGCCGCTGGCCAGGGGCGCAAACCGGTTGGCAGGCACGGCAGGCCGGGCCGCTTCGATGGCCTGCTCCTGCAATGTGTTCCAGGCGTCGCACTGAGGGCAGCGACCGACCCACTTGGGCGCAGTCCCGCCGCACTCCGAGCAGACGTAATGCGATTTGGCCCGGGCCATCAGAGATCCACCAGCTGTTTGGAAACACGCGGCGCAACCGCGCACATCAACTCGTAGCCGATCGTGCCGGCACACCGGGCCACCTCGTCAATCGGCACCGTCTCACCCCACAATTCGACTCCTGAACCCGCTTGGGCCATCGCAACCGGTTCCAGATCGACGGTGATCATGTCCATCGAAACCCGACCCACGACTCGGGTCATGACGCCGTCGACCGCAACCGGAGTGCCCGTCGGTGCGTGGCGCGGGTATCCATCTGCATAACCGCAGGCAACCACGCCGATGCGCATCGGGTGTTGTGCGACGAAACTGGATCCGTAGCCCACCGCATCGCCTGCCTTGAGGGTTTGTACCGCGATCAGCTCGCTGCGAAGCGTCATGGCCGCGCGCAAACCCAAAGAGCGGGCCGAGCGATCGGCGAAGGGCGATCCGCCATACAACATGACGCCGGGGCGAACCCAATCGCGATGAGCCGAGGCCGCTACGCAAATGGCAGCGGAATTGGCCAAGGATCGGTCGCCGGATAACGAAGCCGTTGCCGCATCGAAACGCTGCATCGGGCCTTCCAGGCAGCCGTCACGATCGGCATCTGCAAAGTGACTCATGAGGCCGATCCGCGACACCGCCGGCAGCTCACTGAGTCTTCGATACAAGTCGCCCCCTGCCTCAGGCGGCACACCTAGCCGGTTCATCCCGGTATTGAGCTTGAGCCAGACATCGACCGATCCGCATGCGATCTCGGACAACCAGGCCCATTGCCGCTCTTCATGAACGACCAGAGACAGACCCAATTCGAGCGCCAGCCCAACATCGCCACGATCGAATGCGCCCTCCAGCATCAAGATCGGCCGCGTCCAGCCCAGTGAGCGCAACTGCTGCGCCTGCTCGAATTCAATCAGTGCCAATCCGTCCGCAGACTGCAACCCCCTGAGGGCGGCTGCCAGGCCGTGACCGTATGCATGCGCCTTGATCACTGCCCAGACCTTTGCCGAGGGTGCCCGTTCACGGACACGCGCCAGGTTGTGCGCCAGGGCAGCGGACGAAATGACGGCTCGGATCGGACGTGACATTCAGCCACTATAGCGCCTCAAGGTTCGTGCTATAACGCAGCGCGGAGACAGCCTGGACCTGAATGAAACGCGGTTTCTACACGATCATGGCGGCGCAATTCTTTTCGTCGCTCGCCGATAATGCGCTTCTGATCGCAGCGATTGCATTGCTCATCGAGCTGCAGGCGCCCGATTGGATGAAGCCGCTTTTGAAGCTGTTCTTCACTATTTCCTATGTCCTGCTGGCGCCGTTTGTTGGCCCCTTCGCGGACTCGATGCCCAAGGGCAAGGTGATGTTCATCACGAACGCCATCAAGGTGTTCGGCTGCGGCCTGATGTTCTTTTCAGTCCATCCGCTCCTGGCCTATGCAGTCGTTGGTCTGGGGGCAGCCGCCTACTCACCCGCCAAGTACGGCATCCTGACGGAACTGCTGCCACCCGAAAAACTGGTTGCAGCCAATGGCTGGATCGAGGGCACAACCGTCGGTTCGATCATCCTCGGCACCGTGTTGGGTGGACTGCTCATCAGCCCGAAAATATCGTCTGCGCTGCTGTCCTTCGACATGCCGGTCCTGGAAACCGGCATTGATACGCCGGCCGAATCAGCGATCATCGTGATCGCCGGGGTCTATGCCCTGGCCGCCATGTTCAATCTGCGCATTCCTCAGACCGGTGCCCACTATCCCAGACAGGAACGCAATCCGTTCAAACTGGTGCTTGAGTTTGGCCACTGCCTGACGACCTTGTGGCGTGACAAGCTGGGGCAGATCTCGCTGGCGGTCACCACCTTGTTCTGGGGTGCGGGCGCGACCCTGCAATTCATCGTCCTGGAATGGGCCAAGGTCCAACTGGGGATGCCCCTGTCCAAAGCAGCCATCCTCCAGGGCGTGGTCGCCGTCGGAGTGGCTATCGGTGCGGTTGTCGCTGCGAAATTCATTCCGCTGATCGGATCGTTGCGTGTGCTTCCCTTCGGCGTGGCGATGGGGGTTCTCGTGCCCTTCATGACGCTGGTCAGTGACGTCACTGTCGCCTACCCGATTCTGGTCCTGGTGGGCGGGATGGCCGGCTTTTTCGTGGTTCCAATGAACGCACTGCTGCAGCATCGCGGGCATGTGCTGATGAGTGCCGGTCACTCCATTGCAGTTCAGAACTTCAATGAAAACCTGATGGTGCTGATCATGCTCGGGCTGTATGCGCTGCTGATCCGCTCTCAATGGCATATCAACAGTGTGATCACCCTGTTCGGCGTCTTCGTGGCGCTGACGATGCTGCTGGTGATCCGCAAGCATCGCGCCAATCAGAAAGTCTTTGATTCGGTTGCCACGATCGGGCACATCCCGCACTGAATCCCGATCGGCCAGCCGGCCTGATCAATCGCGGGTTTGCTGATCCAGACACCGTCTGGCCAGACACAGATCGGCCCAGGCCTTGGCTTTGTCGGGCAGGGACCTGAGCAGGTCGGCCGGATGCAAGGTGACCACCAGCGGAATGTCCCGGTCACCGCAGCGGTAGCGATGGACGCGTCCTCGAAGCGCAGACAGATTCGACTCGCTGCCGAGCAGGGCCTGCGCCGCCAGGCGACCCAATGCAACGATGACCTGCGGATTCACCTGAGTGACCTGCGCGTGTAGAAAGGGCAGACACCCTGCGATTTCATCAGGCTGTGGGTCCCGGTCTCGGGGCAGCCGACACTTCAGGACATTGGTGATAAAGGCTTTGCGGCTGCGATCAATCCCGACCGCTGCCATCATCTGATCGAGCAATTGCCCCGCTGCACCCACGAAGGGCTCACCGCTGGCATCTTCCTGCTCACCGGGTGCCTCACCCACCAGCATCCAGGGCGACTGAATCGAGCCAGCACCGAAGACGGTCTGAGTTCGACCCGCTGCCAGTCCGCACGCGGTGCATGAAGACACGGCCGACTGAAGCTCGTCCCAATTCAGGGCACAGGCAGGCCGGGAATCCAAACCCGCTGGTGCCGGAGCAGTCGAAACCTCTACGCGCGAAACCCATTGCGGGCCGACGTCCAGCACCGCCCAGGCACGGCGCTGTCGCTCATCCATGGCAGCCGTCCAATCCGTTCATCGAGTCGGTGCCTCGCTTGCTTCCAGTCGGCGAACCATGACGATTGCGTCCTCGCGAACCCCGTCTTGCGGCGGGTAATAGCCGCGGCGCAGCCCGATTCGATGAAAGCCCATCCGCTCATACAGGCGCAGTGCGGCCATGTTGGACGGACGCACTTCAAGCAGAATCGCCCCCGCGCCCCGGTACGTGAGGTTGTTGATGATCCACTGCATGAACTGCGCCCCCAATCCGAGCCCCTGCACCTGATCATTCACGCTCAAATTGAGCAGGTGCACTTCGTCCGGGGTCCACATCAGCAGTGCATAACCCAGAATTGAGCGGGCGCTTGCCGGGTCACTGAAGACCCAGCCGTCGTAACCTGCGGCCAATGAGTCCGCGAAATTACCGTGTGTCCAGGGCGCTGCGAAAATTCTTGATTCGATTGGAGTGATGTCAGGCAAGTCCACCAGACGCATCGGTCTGACATGCCAGCGGGGCGAAACATGAGGGTCGCCAGCGCGTTCAACGCTGGTCATCCTGCCCTCGCGGCATTGCGCGCGGCACGCACTGCTGCCTGCTCATCTACGTCCAGGGCGACCTTGTCGCGCAGATAAAACGGTGATGCCCGTGCCGCGTCGACCGCCTGCCCCAAGCCCTCCCCAATCTGAGCGAGTCGAGCGACTGACCAGGCCTGTGGCTGGATCGCTGATTCCGGCCGCAACAGCTTGATGCCAGATGACACCCCGCGCTCGCTGACCCAATCAGCCAGCAACGCATGCGCATCGAAACCATCGCCGGCAAGCCACACACGCGAGCAAGCCGACTGCTCAAACGAGCGAACCGCTGCCTGCGCACTGCCCAACTGGACCGGCAGCACTGGAGACGGCCAAGCGCCCCGCTCGTGGATCAGTTGGAGGTCAAAATCCCCCAATCGAAACACGGTGTGCGCGACTTCCTGCATGCGCAGATCAAGCGCCACGAGGAGCAGGTCCTGCGCGCAGGACTCCCCCGAATCGATTGCTGCCTGAGCAGCCTGCCAGGCCAGCGATGTCAGCGCATCGACCCCGATGACAGGCAGCCCCCAACCGAGTGCAAGCCCCTGGGCAACGCCGCAGGCGACCCGCAGGCCGGTGAATGAACCGGGACCACTTCCGAATGCGATCGCACCAATCTCGCGACTGGACAGACCCGATTCGCTGAGCACCTCACTCACCAGCCGCAGCAGGTGCCTCGAATGGCCCTGCGTCATCGACACGCTTGTGCTTGCCCGGACGCGTTCGTCAACCACGGCCACGGAACACGCCCCGGCTGTTGTGTCGAGCGCCAGCACGCAAGCACGCACAGCCTTTTCAGGCCGCAGCAGACTCGGATGGACAGGATCGACGGGCATCGGCCCATTCTAAGGCAGGCTAAGCACTCCCTCCGACCGAGTGCCCCTGGTGGTCAGCGAATCGGGTCGGCCCCGGAATGGCTGTCACGGAGCAACTGCCGCAATGCGCGGCGCTGCTCTGCTGAGAGTCGCTCAGGCCGTTGACCCTCTGTATCCGGGCTCGTGGCAGCCCTGAAGCGACCCGAGGCAGGCGTGCCATCACGCCAGACTGGCCCTGAACCGGGATCAGACGGTGCCCCAGCAGGACTTGCGCCTGTTTCCCGATATCGGTCACGTTCGATCAACAGGTGGTGGCGGATTTCTTCACGCCGCTTCTGACGTTCATGATCATCCGTGGGCGGCCGCGCCTGAGCGCCTGTTGCGATCAGGCAGCCCAGTAAAGCCAGACGTGCGACAGGAAAACACTGCAAGGCGACCGGCTCGGACAAAAGCATGAGGAGTAACTATTTTACGGGATCAGGCCCAGCGACCGGGACCCGGTACCGGGTAAGCGGTGTAACGTCCGGTAACCGGAGAAGCGGCGCACGCCGTGGGCTCCAGACGCAACAGTATGATCGGTTCGCATGAGCATGAAAGCCAAACGAATCCTGGTCGTCGATGACGACCCCAAGCTGCGCGATCTCCTTCAACGTTACCTGAGCGGAGAGCAATTCGACGTTTCAGTCGCCTCCGATGGGCCCAGCCTGAACCGGCTGATGCTCAGAGAAAACTGGGATCTGCTCATCCTTGATCTCATGCTGCCGGGTGAAGACGGGTTGTCGATCCTGCGACGCATCCGCGGCGCCAACGACCGCACACCGGTGATCATGCTGACCGCCAAGGGCGAAGATGTAGACCGGATCGTCGGGCTCGAGATGGGTGCAGACGACTATCTGGCCAAACCCTTCAACCCCCGGGAGTTGCTGGCCCGGATTCACGCTGTCTTGCGAAGACAACCGGCTCTGGAGGTGCCTGCGGCACCCGCAAATGATCTGGAACCGATGCATTTCGGTCCCTTCGTCTTCGATGCAGCCAACCGGACACTGACCCGGGACGGCAGCCCCATTCCCCTGACCAGTGGGGAGTTCTCATTGCTGAAGGTATTCGCTCGGCACCCCCGCCAGCCCTTGTCGCGCGACAAGCTCATGTTGCTGGCCAGAGGACGGGAATACGGCGCATTTGACCGCAGTCTCGATGTTCAGGTCTCGCGCTTGCGACGGCTTCTGGAGGACGACCCGGTCAACCCGCGATACATCCAGACCGTGTGGAGCGTGGGCTATGTCTTTGTGCCGGATTGATGAGGCCCATGCGCCTGTCATTGTTCTGGCGAACCTTCTGGCTGATTGCCCTGCTGATCGGTGCCAGCCTGGCTGCCTGGCTGCAACTGTTCAAAGCCGCCGAGCGGGAGCCCCGGGCCGAGCGATTTGCCTGGGAAATCGCCTCCGTCGTTAACCTCACCCGTGCCGGCCTGCTCAGTGCGCAAGGAGAGCAGCGTGCGGCCTTTCTTGCAGATCTGGCTCGGGAAGAGCGCATCCGGGTGCTGCCGGCCGAACCTCACGATCGGATCGAACCCTTCGGCGACCGGCAAAATGCTGCGCTGCTCCAGACCAAGCTGCGCGAGCAACTCGGACCCAGCACCCAGCTTGCGGGTCGGGTCAATGGCAGCGAAGGGCTGTGGATCGGATTCGAGATCGAAGGCGATCCCTACTGGATGCTGCTGGATGTTCAGCGCCTGCGTCGACAGGCTGGGAGAACCTGGCTCGGATGGCTGGGCATTGCAGTCGGACTGGCTCTGGCCGGCGCGCTGGTGATCAGCCGGGTGATCAACCGCCCCTTGTCCAGGCTCGCTGACTCGATCGACCGGGTGTCACGCGGAGAGTCGCCCGGCGCCCTGCCCCAGGCAGGGCCGACCGAGCTGGCTGCGATCAATCGTCGCTTCAACCGACTGGCCACTGACTTGCACGCACTGGATCGGGACAGAGCCGAGGCGCTGGCTGGCATCTCGCATGACATCCGAACGCCGTTGGCCAGACTGCGCCTGGAGCTTGAAATGACCCCGATCGATGATGCGACCCGCGCCTCGATGGTCGACGAGATCGAGCGCATCGATGCAATCGTTCGGCAGTTCGTCGAGTTTGCCCGTCCGAATGAGCTGCAGATGGGCCAGCCGGTCGATGTTCCGGCCGTCCTGGATTCCGTGCTTCAGGGATTCCTGCAAACCGCCGAAGTCGACTCACTTCATATCGAAAGCACGGTCGAACCCGGGATCACCTGGCGCGGTTCACCCACCACGCTGGCGCGCATTCTCACCAATCTGATTGAGAACGCCCGACGTTATGGGCGCGGGGCGAACGGCTCTGTCCAGGTCAAAATCAGCATTGAACGCCGTCCTAAGGGCATTCGCCTGATCGTGCGCGATCGAGGTCCCGGGGTTGCGCCCGAGCAACTCGACCGCCTGACACGTCCGTTCACCCGGGCCGACAGCGAACGCAATCGTCACGGTGGATCCGGACTTGGATTGGCCATCGTGGACCGTCTCGCCAGGCGGCATGCCGGCGAAGTCAGCCTGAGTCTGCCTGTTGACGGCGGACTGCAGATCGATGTGACGCTGAATGACGCGCCGGCTGGTACCTGAACTTTTGTCAATCTCCTGAAATACTTCGATAGCCTTACTCAATCAGCGGGATATCGACGTTCAATTGGTCGATTGCCCTCCCAGTGGATACACTTCGCCCGTCCGTTGTTCAGGACAAATCTGCATCCCACCCCGTATCCCGTCAAACGACTCTGGAGATCACGATGCCCGCCCTTAAAGGCACCAAGACCCACGACAACCTCAAGGCGGCGTTTGCCGGCGAGAGCCAAGCCAACCGCCGTTACCTGTACTTCGCAAACAAGGCTGACGTTGAAGGCCAGACCGAAGTCGCAGCCCTGTTCCGCTCGACCGCTGAAGGCGAGACCGGCCATGCCCATGGCCACCTCGACTATCTGGCCGAAGTCGGTGATCCGGCGACCGACCTGCCGATCGGCTCCTCCTCGAACAACCTGAAAGCAGCTGTTGCTGGCGAAACCCACGAGTACACCGACATGTACCCGGGCATGGCCAAGACCGCTCGCGACGAAGGCTTCGACGAGATCGCCGACTGGTTCGAGACGCTGGCCAAGGCCGAGCGCTCGCACGCCAACAAGTTCGCCAAGGCGCTCGAAGTCCTCGCCTGACAGACCGGCTCGCGCCGCACCCTGTGTGCGGCCGTCGCCAGCGGGGAGCTTTCGGGCTCCCCTTTTTTTGAATTGACCCGTTCTTCGTTACCGACTCAAAGGCCGCCAACATGTCCGCACGCGAAGGTTCGCTTGAAGCGCCAACCCGGCATCCGATCGATTGGCGTAATCCGCAGTTCTTTGACGAAAAAGCCGCGCTCGACGAAATGGAGCGGGTTTTCGACATCTGTCACGGTTGCCGTCGCTGCGTCAGCCTGTGCAATTCATTCCCCACCCTCTTCGACCTGGTCGACGAGAGCAAGACCGGCGAGGTGGATGGAGTCGACCGCAAGGACTACTGGAAGGTCGTCGACCAGTGCTACCTGTGCGACGTCTGCTACCTGACCAAGTGCCCTTACGTGCCCCCTCACCCCTGGAATCTGGATTTCCCGCACCTGATGCTGCGCGGCAAAGCCATTCAGTTCCGCCAGGGCACACCCACACAATTTCGCGACACGACCCTCGCCTCGACCGATCGCAACGGCAAGCTTGCTGGCATTCCAGTGGTCGTCCAGGCGGTGAATGCATTGAACCGCAATGAGACCTTCCGCGGCATGCTGGAGGATCGGCTCGGCGTTCACCACGACGCCTGGCTGCCGGAATTCACCTCCAAGACCTTCTCCAAGACGGCTGCCAGATCCGATACCCACCCGGTCAGAGACGGCGATCGCACGCCCGGCAAGGTGGCGATTTTTGCGACCTGCTATGTCAACTACAACGAACCCGGCATTGGCCACGACCTCATCAAGGTCCTGGACCACAACCGGATTCCGTACGTCAGAGTCGAGAA
>CAIXXI010000240.1 GCA_903923345.1 uncultured Burkholderiales bacterium
ATCCCTTCGCTGATCAGGGCTTCTCGACCTGCAACCTGTACGACGAGCCCTTCGTGGTGGCGGTGCCCAGAGGCCATCCCTGGGCGCGGCGCAAGTCGATCAGTTCGACCGAGCTCAAGGAGCAGACCATGCTGCTGCTGGGCACCGGCCACTGCTTTCGCGATCAGGTGCTGGAGGTCTGCCCGGAGCTGTCGCGCTACTCCCAGGCGAGCGCTGGCATCCAGAAAACCTTCGAGGGCTCATCGCTCGAAACCATCCGGCACATGGTGGCTTCGGGCATCGGCATCACCGTGCTGCCCTGGCTGGCTCAGCCCGAGGCCGTGCTCGAAGGGCGCCGCCGTGATGATGGTCTGCTCACCTACATCCCGTTTGAAGCGCCTGCGCCGACCCGTCGGGTCGTGCTGGCCTGGCGGCGCAGTTTCACCCGGCAGGCTGCGGTGGATGCGGTGCGCGACGCCATCCTGGCGGCGACCCTGCCGGGCGTGACCCGTCTGCAGTCCGAGGCAAGGCCTGCAGCGATGGCCTTGCAGTCGCATGTGCTTCCAATCTCCGCGGCGAGTGCCGGCCCGGGGACCCCCTTTCCCTCAGTCAAACGACCGGTGCCCAGCCCGTGACATCCCACTCCAACCCCGACTATCCGACCGTCGAACAGGTCATTGGCAAGACGCCGCTGGTGCGCCTGCAACGGCTGGCCGGCGAAGCCAATGCCGCCCGCGGTAACGTGATCCTGGGCAAACTCGAAGGCAATAATCCGGCCGGTTCGGTCAAGGACCGTCCTGCCATTTCGATGATTGCCAGGGCCGAGGCCCGGGGAGAAATTCGGCCGGGTGACACCCTCATCGAGGCGACCTCCGGCAATACCGGCATTGCGCTGGCGATGGCGGCGGCGATCCGCGGCTATCGCATGGTCCTGATCATGCCGGACAACCTCTCGGTCGAGCGGCGCCAGACGATGAAGGCCTTCGGTGCCGAGCTGATCCTGGTCACGCGAGAGCAGGGCATGGAATACGCGCGGGATCTGGCCGATCAGATGCAAAGCGATGGTCGCGGCAAGGTGCTCGACCAGTTCGCCAACGATGACAACTGGGTGGCGCACTTTGAATCCACCGGCCCGGAGATCTGGGACGACACCCAGGGGCGCGTGACCCATTTCGTCTCGGCGATGGGCACGACCGGCACGATCACCGGCGTGTCGCGGTATCTCAAGTCGCGTAATCCGCAGGTGCAGATCGTCGGCGCACAACCCGATGAAGGTTCCTCGATCCCGGGCATCCGCAAGTGGCCCGAGGCCTATCTGCCGAAGATCTATCAGCATGCGATGGTCGATCGCGTCGAGTATGTCTCGCAGGCGGATGCCGAAGAGATGGCCCGTCAGCTGGCTGCGCGCGAAGGCATTTTCTGCGGACCGTCTGCGGCCGGCGCCTGCTGCATCGCGCTGCGCCTGGCCGAAACCCTGTCGAATGCAACCATTGTTTTCGTGGTCTGCGACCGCGGCGACCGTTACTTGTCGATGGGGCTCTTTCCCGGCTGACTGGCCTTCAGTTCGAGGGCCAGATCGATCACCGCCATCGCGTAGAAGTAGGAGCGGTTGTAGCGGGTGATCACATAGAAATTGTGAGCGCCCAGCACATAGCTCGTGGTCTGGTCGCCATTGGGCAGATCGATCAGTGACAAGGGCTCATCGGCCGGAAGCGTTTGCGTGCTGGTCACACCCATCGCGGCCAGATCAGTGCGATTCAAGCTCGGCGGGATGCCGGCGGCAACCGCCGGTTGGGCCCGGGCTTCATCGGCAAGCACCGCCGTGAAATGTGTGGGCGCGCCGCTGCGCCAGCCGTGATTGGCCAGGAATCGGGCGACGCTGCCGATCGCATCAGTTGGGCTGTTGCGCAGGTCGATGCGGCCGTCGCCGTCGAAATCGACCGCATGGCGGCGGATGCTGGCGGGCATGAACTGGGGCAGGCCGACGGCACCGGCAAATGAGCCTTTCCAGAGCGCGGGGTCGAATCCCGACTCACGCGCGAGCAGCAGATACTGCTCCAGCTCCTCGCGGAAATACTCGCCACGCCGGGGGTACTCGAAGGCCAGCGTGGTGAGGGTGTCGAGCACGCGGAAGTCGCCGACTTGCCGGCCATAGATGGTCTCTACGCCGATGATCGAGACGATGATTTCGGGCGGCACGCCGTAGCGTTGCGATGCGCGGCTTACCGCAGCGGCGTTGTCCCGCCAGAAGCGCAGTCCTTCGCGGATCCGGAAGGGCTCGACGAAGCGCGAGCGGTAGACGGTCCAGGAGCGGCGAAATCCGGGCGGTGCGGGTGCCATCAGGCGCACCGCGGTCTCGGACATGCGGGCCTGGGAAAACGTCGAGAGCAACTCGATCTCGTCGAAGCCGTGCTTCTCCGACATCATCCGAACGAATTGCTTCACATCCTCGCGCGAGGGCCAGTCGATGCTGTTTGCGGCGGATTCGGCAGGCGCGGGGGCGGGTGCTGGCGAACGGGCGCTGGGCTTGGTGGGCTGGGCAGGTGCTGCAGTCCGGGCGGGCGGGCGCTCAGTCTTCTTCGAGTTCCCAGCTGATGTCTGGGTCTGAGCGGCCGATGGTGCACACAGGGTGGCCAGGCAGGATGCGACCGCGAGGGTGCGAATCAGGGTGCCGGTGGCGCTCAGGGCGCGATGCACCCCGGTTGAATCGATCATGTCGGCTTGAAGGCGCGCACCCTGCGTTGAAGGTCGCGGATGCGTTCGGGTGTGGAGAAGGCCGGATCGTATCGCAGTCGGCTGTAGCCGGCGACAATCTCACGGGCCTGATCGGCATCCTCATCTTCCAGCATGCGATCGACCCGACGCAGGTAGCGGCTGGCGGTCTCGTCGGGCAGGCGCGGCGCGCCGATCGCAGCCAGCCGGCCGCAGAATTCCCGATACGAAGACTCGACCGGATCACTGCTGCCGCGCGGGCGCAGGGTGAAGACCGCCACCGCACCGATCACCAGGGCCAGCACCAGGCCCAGAGCGCCGGCCAGGTCTCTTGGGTTGGCCGCATCCAGCCCGATGCGCGACAGCAGGGCCTGCTGTCGACCGCGGTCATAGTTGAGCACCCACTGATTCCAGCTGTTGGTGATCGAGTCGATCGAGAATCGCCAGGTGCGCAGCCAGTCGCTGCCGGCGATCAGGCCCTCGCGTTGGCGTCGGGCCTCGCCCAGGGCCTGCGAGCCGAGCTCGATGCGCTCGGGAGCGACCATGCTGGTCGGATCGACGCGGACCCAGCCCCGGCCGGCGAGCCAGACTTCGGACCAGGCATGGGCATCGGCCTGGCGCACGATCCAGTAGCCGTCGGTGGGGTTCAGCTCGCCGCCCTGATAACCGGTGACCACCCGGGCGGGAATGTCCAGTGCCCGCATCAGCACGACGAAGGCGCTGGCGTAATGCTCGCAAAAACCGGCCCGGGTCTCGAACAGGAAGCGGTCGACCGGGTTGTCGGGCAGCAGGGGCGGCTCAAGGGTGTAGCGAAAGCCATTGTCGCGAAACAGGTCGAGGGCGCGTTTCACGAGCTTGGCATTGTCGGCCTCTTCATTGCGCCAGCGGGCCGCCATGTCCAGCGTCTGCCGGTGCTCGCCGGGTGGCAGCTGAATCCAGTTCTGGAGCGACAGCGGCGTCTCGTTCAAGCCGATCGCGGCATCGGTGCGGGCGGCGGCTGCAAAGCGCACCCGTGCGCTGATCGGATTGGCCGCCACCGCGTCGAATTCCGGCGTGATGGCGACCGCCAGGTCAGCGGCGCTGGGCATCTCCACCGGGACGTCCAGCGCGAACAGCCAGCGACGGCCATGCGGCTCGAGCGTGAGGCGATAGCGAACCGGCGATCCGCCCTCAGGCAGCATGATCTGCGGACGCGGCGATGCCCCGACCTCCTGCCTGACCGGGCGCCAGGTGCGGCCATCGAAGTGGCCCAGGGTGGGGCCGCGCCAGTACAGCGCCGATGACGCCGGCATGGTCTGATCGAATTGAACCCGGAAGGCCACGGCGTCGTTTCGGGCCAGTTGCGAGATCAGGCCCGGCGCCATGGTGTCCG
Organism: uncultured Burkholderiales bacterium; assembly: GCA_903923345.1. Taxonomy (GTDB): domain Bacteria; phylum Pseudomonadota; class Gammaproteobacteria; order Burkholderiales; family Burkholderiaceae_E; genus UBA4615. Next base: position 4,064 of record CAIXXI010000240.1, read on the forward strand.
ACATGCCGGTGCGCGCCGAATGGGCATCGTCGGGCAATCCCCACAAGGGCGCGTTCAGTCGGGGAAACAGCACGAAGAGCGCAGCCGCGATCGGCAGCGCCTGCAACAGCAACAGGCCGGTGTGTCTGAGGCGACGGGTCAGCGCCAGTTCGCGGGTCGCAAATTGCAGGGTGAACAGCGAGGCCAGCAGCGCGAACACCGCCACCAGCGTGACCGCGGCCATCCATGGCGACTGCGAATGGAAGTAATCGGTGAGCAGCAGGAAAAAGCACAGGAAGATGACCACGAAGAGGTCACGACGTGCGCGCATCTCCATCAGCTTCAGACCCAGGAAGAGCACCAGCAGCGCCACGCCGGCTTCGCGTCCGAACAGGCTGTCGTACTGGGCGATGACGCCGGCCGCGCAGGCTGCGGCGGTGATCAGCCGGATCGCGCCACCGGGCAGGGCGTGTCCTGAAAAGACCAGGCCGAGCCGCCACAGGAACAGGATCGAAAAACCGGCCGAGCACCACAGTGGCAGGTGTGAAAAGCTCGG
>CAIXXI010000241.1 GCA_903923345.1 uncultured Burkholderiales bacterium
ATGATGTCCGCGGAACTGTCCGTGCCATTTGGAAACCGCTTGAGCGCCCGCTCGTAGACTTCATCCGCGGTCAACCGCGGCCGCTGACTGGGCGCAGGCGGCAGACGGTTCAGAGCGGGGTCGGACCCGACCGCCGGCGAGGGTGCAAGTTGCGACGCCCACTCCAGCATGGCCATCAGTTCGGCCTGCAGCGAGCGGCGGTTGTGCGCAGCACGCTCACGCAGCCGCTGCGCGAGTGCGTGCACTCACATTTTCAAAACGGTGCCCGCCCTGGTCGCTATTGGGCGGAGCCGGCCCAGAGCCGTGCCCAGCCTTCGTGCCCCAGGCGCCTCAGCGTCTCGATGTTCCGCTCATAGATGTCAGCGGCGTCGGGAAACGCTGCCACCGCCCGCTCGATGCTGTCTTCTCGCAGCAGGTGCAGCATGGGATAAGGCGAGCGGTTGCTGCAGTTCTCGACCTCATCCGGTGCGGCGTCGGCAAAGACATAGTCCGGGTGGAAGCTCGCGATCTGCAGCATGCCCTGGTAACCGCCTTTTCGCAGGGCGTGATCGGCCTGGCGCAAGAAGGCGGTGTACTCGAAGAAGTCGGTCAGCGCCAATGGATGGATCAGCAGCGTGGTATCGACTTCCTGCGGGTCGGCTTGAGCCAGCCATGACATCTCATCGCGCAAGACGGTGAGCAGCGCTTCAGCATCGGTCACCTCGGTCACCGCATACCGGATCTGCCGCTTGACATGGACGGCCTTGGCGAAGGGGCACAGGTTCAGGCCGATCACCGCGAGCTCGAGCCAACGCTGCGTCTGGGCAATGACCTCGGCCGGATTCATGCCCCTGCGCTCACATGCGGAAGACGCCGAAACGGGTTTCCGGGATCGGCTCATTCAGGCTCGCGGACAGGGCGAGCGCCAGCACCCGTCGGGTATCGGCCGGGTCGATGATGCCGTCGTCCCACAAGCGTGCCGTGGCGTAATACGGATGGCCTTCGCGCTCATACTGTGCACGCAGCGGCGCTTTGAATGCAGCCTCTTCTTCGGTGCTCCAGGCACCGCCGCGCGACTCGATGCCATCGCGCTTCACCGTGGCCAGAACCGACGCCGCCTGCTCCCCGCCCATCACACTGATGCGTGCATTCGGCCACATCCACAGGAAGCGCGGTGAGTAGGCCCGACCACACATGCCGTAATTGCCTGCACCAAAACTGCCACCGATGATCACGGTGAACTTCGGGACCTGCGCGCAGGCCACTGCAGTGACCATCTTCGCGCCATTGCGGGCGATGCCTTCGTTCTCGTACTTGCGACCCACCATGAAGCCGCTGATGTTCTGCAAAAAGAGCAGCGGGATCTTGCGTTGGCAGCACAGCTCGATGAAATGCGCGGCCTTGAGCGCCGACTCGGAGAACAGGATGCCGTTATTGGCGATGATGCCAATCGGCATGCCATGGATGCGTGCAAATCCGGTGACCAGCGTCGTGCCGTATCGCGCCTTCCATTCATCGAGTGCGGAATCGTCGAC
>CAIXXI010000242.1 GCA_903923345.1 uncultured Burkholderiales bacterium
CATGCTTGTTGAGCGTCATCGAGGCCTTGGAAACGATGGTTCCGAGCCAGACCACATAGCGATCATTGATCGGTTCATTGATGGAACCACCCACAGCCGGGTCACCGAAGAACTCGTAGCCGGTTGTCTTGACGCTTCCCGTCACCAGTACCTGCCTCGAGAATCGGGTGAACGGGTTGACTTCCTCGATGCGTGCCGGTCCGCCGAATTCCTTGAGGGCACCGTCCAGCGTTGAGTCCCCACCGGTGAGATACAGCCGCCTGGAATGCATGCCCCAGGTTGAACCGGTGATGATCTGCCGCTGTGAATACCAGTCGTCCAGCGAGGCCTGATAAACCAGTTGTCCGTTGGTGCCGTTTTGCGTGAACAGCATCGGCGGCTGATCCGAGATGGGCCGACCGGTGAAGTCCTTGTCAGTGCCGTTCAAGCCGCTACAGGTCAGGATGCCATTACCTATGCTGTCTAAAGGCAGCAGGCCGCCAAGCGAATAGCATCCGGTCTGTCGGGAAAAATGGAACAATCCGCCGGGCGTGCTGCTGCCGCTGTACAGATTGATCATGCCGTCAGACACGGTCTCGGTGGCAAACCGGACTTTCTGCTGGCTGGAATCGAAAAAGATCTGACGAGGCAACCGGGTATCGAGAGGCCTGAACATGGGTGCGCTCAGCGACACATCGCCGCCTGCGAACGCCCAGGGCCGGCTCAGGTCGGCAGGATCAGAAGGGCGCAACCTGAAAACTCGGCCGAATTTGCTCTGAATAGTGCGTCCGTCAACAAGCTGCGGCGCACAGACCGGGTGTGTGGGCTTGGGCGCATCCACTGACCGCTCATAGGCCTCTCCCTCACGGCCCATGTAGATAACCGCCGCGCCACCTTCATCTGTGGCCCAGATCAATTCGGTGGAGGACCCGACAAGCCCCTGGCAATAGTCGTTGCGGCTTTCTTCAAACGAAAAGAAGTCATACACGACGGTCTCGTTGAGGTAGCGAGGGCTCGCTGAATCCAGGTTGATGTGGACCAGCATGCCTCGGCCATCGCGGCCGCCCTCATCGGCGAGCAGGATCATCGCTTTGCCGTCGGGCGAGAGCAGCGGCTTGCGGCTGAAACCGCCGCGAGGCATGTCTTCCACGACCGTGCCGTTCAGGCCTGCGTTATTGCCTACGCCTGCCCTGGACAGCGTCTTAAGCACCTTGAGTGTGTCGGTGGTCGGATCAAATGAATAGAGCACGGCCATCCCGTAGGTCAGCCCCACATTGCTCATCACGCCATAGAAGCGCCCGTCTGCTGGATTGAAGACCAGCCCGAACGCACCGGCCTCTGTATCACCTGACCATGGGCGCCCGGTGAAAGTCTTCACCACGGTCGAAACATTGCTTTGAACGGAAACTTGATAGATCTCGCCCAATTGCCCGCTGCCGCCCCGATTGCTCATCAACCACAGGCTGGTCGCTTCGGCAACCGGAATGGGTTTGTCCGGCACCACCGGAGTGGTGGTGGGAGGCATCGTCGCACCCTGATTGGTCGGGGTAGTCGAGACTTTCAGGTCGACTACGGACGTCGTGCCATCTTCATGGCGCATCACGGCCTCCGTCACGACCGCCTCACCTGCTCCGCCAGCATCGTCCGCACCGTTTTGGTGGTGACAGGCTGCAAGAGCCGTCGAAAGCATCAATGCAAGGGGCAGAACACGAAGCCTTTCGGGCACCGGAAAAGAAGCGGACATGGCTGGCATCTCACGAGAGAGGGGACGCCAAAATTGTCACTGCGCCCTCTATCAAGGGCCATGATTCGCTGATGCACGAATGGGTCGATAAGCGCGCCTGAGTCCGGCCTACTCGCCGGATTGCAGTTCACCGATCCGGCTAGGTTCGCTTCTGAACGACGGCATAGACCGCACCGCGCGCCATCACCGGCACGACCACAGCACCCGCGATGTCCAGCCCTCGGGCAAACGAATACTCCATCACCTCCTCGCATTCGCGGCTCCAGAAGCCCTGTTGCTCCAGCCGCTCGGCAAATGCCTTGAAATGGGTCCGCTCGTCTTCCGGTGTTTGCTGGTCGACGGACCTTCCCGCAACAAAGCCGCTGCTGGCAGAAGCCGCAATCACCTGCAGAGTGCGATCGACCAGCAGCATCGGAAACGGGCTGCACTGAACAACCCGCTCGATCCCATTGAGCGACTGCAAGCCGGCCGCATCAGCCAATGCCTCGAGCTTTCGTTGTGCGGCAAAGCCCGGTTGTACGGTGCCGCGCTCCCATCGCGACACGGTTGCCTGGTCGGTCTGGAGTTGCTCGGCAAGCGCCTCCTGGCTCCAGTGCCTGTGTTCCCGAAGCTGTCTGATCAATGCCTGCCAGCTGTCCGGATGCCTCACGGGGAGCACCTCAGCGGGCAGTGTTGAATCGCAAGCCGATCAGACTTCACTGCTGCAGATTGCGTCTGAACAGATCGAACAGACGAACCCAATGCCGCTCGGCACTGGGCTTGTCATAGATGCCTGCACGCAGCGGGAATGCAAAGCCATGATGAGCCCCCGGGTACCACTCGAGGCGATAGTTCACCTTGGCCGTTTTGAGCGCCGACTCCAGCGTGGCGACGGTTTCGGGCGGTGCCCATTTGTCAATTTCAGCACAGGCCAGATAGGTCTCGCATTTCACGCGGTCGAGCATCTTGTGCGGGGAATCATCCCGATCGGTGACCAGGTTGGCGCCATAAATTGAAGCCACACAACGCAGTCTCGGGTGGTGCGCCGCCGCAGCGATCACGAAGGGACCGCTCATGCAGTAGCCGACCGCACCGATGTGGGTCTTGTCGGCAGCCGGTTGTGCATCAACGTAATCAAGCATGGCTTTCGTGTCCTGCACGATCATGCCGTTGCTGAGGCTGCGCATGTGCTCGAACATGATGTTCATGCTCGCGTCGTCGCGGGCAGGCAGTTCGTAGGCGCTGACCCGTCGGTAATACAGGTTGGGCAGCACCACGAAATAGCCGACCGCTGCAATGCGCCGCGCCATGTCGTGAAGCTCCTCACGCTTGCCCGGCGCATCCATGTAGAACAATACGACGGGGTGCGGACCGCCTTCGTCCGGGTACACAACGAAGGTCTGCATTGCGCCATCCTGGGTCTGGATGTCGATGTGATGTTCGATCATGGAATGGTCTCCTCTGGTTCTATGGTTCGATGGCCGGTCGGCCCGGTGCCCGCTGACTTATGATGCCTCCAGGCTCGTGTTCGGAATGAACCATAACAGGACGCAAGGAGACATTTCATGCAAACCGAATTCTGCATCGTCGAGAAGGCCAATCACATCATGACGGTCCGGCTCAACCGGCCAGATCGCCTCAATGCCATGCATCCACCCGGCAATCTGGAACTCGCCAGGGTGTTTGATGACTTTGCGGCCGACGATGACATGTGGGTGGCCATCATTACCGGTGAAGGCCGGGGTTTTTGCGCCGGAAATGACCTGCGCTATCAGGCTGAAGGCGGCGCACGCCCGCCGATGCCGCTGGGTTTCAACGGCCTGACCGCTCGCTTCGATCTGACCAAGCCTGTGCTGGCTGCGGTCAATGGTGTGGCCATGGGCGGGGGCTTCGAGACGGCCCTGGCCTGTGATCTGATCATCGCCTCCGACAAGGCCACCTTCGCACTGCCCGAGCCGAAGGTCGGCCTGGCCGCGCTGGCCGGTGGCCTGAACCGACTGCCTCGGGTGATCGGCCCGAAGCGTGCACTGGGCATGATCCTGACCGGCCGCCATGTCTCGGCACAGGAAGGCTACGACTTGGGCTTCGTCAATGAAGTGGCGCCGCACGAGCAACTGATGGAGCGCACGATGGCCTGGGCGCATCAGATCCTGGAGTGTTCGCCACTCTCGATTCGTGCCAGCAAGGATGTGGTCTATCGCAGCCTGAGCACGGCTTCACTGCAGGAGTCGATGGAGGCCACCTACGACTCGGTGCTCAAACTGCGCTCAAGCGAAGACTTCATCGAAGGGCCGAAAGCCTTTGCAGAAAAACGCAAGCCCAACTGGAAGGGCCGCTGAGCCACTCTGGCAGCGTGGGGCGCACCGCAGCCCCACGCGTGTTCAGCGCGTCTCACTGAGCTGCGCCAGTTCCTGCGCATAGGGTTTGTACGATGCCTTGAGCGTGGCGCTGTTCAAGAGCATCTCGGCCTTCAGGTGGGAGCCGGTTGCATCGAAGATGCGACTCAGTGTCCAGAACGATTCAGTGCGACGGCTGTCCGAGACCGCCACGACCTCACGGCGCACCAGGTACGACTCACCCACAAACAGCGGCCCGTCGATCATCCTGACCTGCAGATCGGCAAACAGGCCGATCGCAGGGCCTTTCACCGGAAAGCGCGCTTTGCGGCTCGAGGCATTGACCAGCACACTCACCATCTCAAAGGGAATGATGGGGCGGCCCCAGGGCGACGCGTCAGCATCCGAATACCACGGCGAGTTCTCCGTGATGCAGGCCAGTTTCTGACGCAGCGTGAAGGGATACAGATCGCCCATGTGCTGATCCATCCCCATGCTGACCGGCTCGTCCTGTGCGCCGGTCATGCCCACTCGAATGTCACGCAGGATGACCAGCGTGCCGGTTGGCCGAAGCCTCGCCATCCGTTCTTCGAGCAGGGTCTGACCGTGATCGGGTCCAATGCTGGCCGACGCCTCGAGCACCGGCGTGCCATCGGACTTCTCGGCACGGATGCGGGTACGTGTGGCGCCCGGGGCCGGCATCTCCACGAAGGCGCGGACCTGCTCACCCTCGACGACCATGTTCAGGTAGTGCGAGGAGATACAACCGCGCTCGAACCAGGCGCGCCCCCACACCCGCGCAAGCAGCGGATCAAACTGGCTGAAGTGAGTGGGCCCCTCGATCGGCGCGGCCCTGAAACCCAAACCCTGCGCCATGCTGTCATCGTGCAGCGATACATGACCGTCGTACTGCTGATCGGCCAGCATCTGCCTGGGGCTGCGCAGCGGACCGCTCAAGGTCAGCTCGGTATCAAAGCTCATGTCGGGTCTCCTTCGGGTCTGGGAACGCGCGTTGAAATCAGCCCATGCCAATGCCTTCAGGACTGGCGAACGGTGCCGGACTCGCACAGTGCATCGATTTCAGCTGGCGTGAATCCGGCCTCACTGAGCACGAGGCGTGAATCACGCCCCACGGTTTCAGGTGCCCGGGAGGGTACCCGCTTGGGGCGACCGACCAGCTCGATTGGACTGTTGACGGTCAGGCCTTCGCCCTCGGCATAGGGCACCAGCGCACCCACCGCTCGCATCTGAGCATCGGTTGCGAGGTCGGCCAGCGAACCAATCAGGCTGAAGGTGATTCCGACCGCATCGAGCCGCTCTCGCCAATGGGCCAGAGGCATGCTGACAAAACGCTGATCAAAAACCGCGATGAGTGCGTCATGATGGATCGCCCGGGCATCGGCCGTGGCGAAGCGCGGATCCCCTGCGAGCTCAGGTCTTTCCAGAGCCTCACACAGCGCCGGAAACTGACGTTCGTTGAGGATCGTGATGTTGATCCAGCGACCATCCGCACACTGGTAGATGTTTGCAATCGGATTCGGTGCCTGCTCTCGCGGCGCACGCAACGGCGGTGGCGTGCCGTTCAATGCAGCCTGAGCGAATGACCCATTGGCCCATAAGCCGTTGGCCATGAGTGAACTGCGAACTTCGCCACCTCGCCCCGATCGCTCTCGCAGGTACAAGGCGGTCATGATCGCGCCGTACAGCGCCATCGCACTGGGATGGTCACCCATGCCAGTGACCGAGCGGGTGGGCGCTGAGGTGTGATCAGCCTTGACCAGGTCTGCCAGACCTGAACGCGCCCAGTAGGCGGTCGCATCGAAGCCGGTCTTGTCTGCTTCATCCCCCGACTCACCGTAGGCGGTCATCGAGGCATAGATCAGCCTCGGAAATGCAGCGCACAGGGTGTGCGCGTCAATGCCCAGACGTCTTCGAGCCGGTAGCGGCAAGTTCGTGATGAAGACATCCGTCGTGGCCAGCAGCCGATGCAGCACGGCGATCCCTTCGGGTCGCTTCAGATCGAGCGACAGGCTGCGCTTGTTTCGGGAATCCAGATCCCAGGGGTAGCTGACGCCGGGCACGAGCCTGCGAAAGGGATCTCCCTCGGGGGGCTCGATCTTGATGACATCGGCTCCAAAGTCGGACAGGACGGTCGCTGCGGCCGGCCCGGCGATGTAGCTGGCACAGTCGAGGACTCGCAAGGCTGAAAGCGGCAGATCGGCGGATGGCTGGCTCATGATGTCCTGGTATGGGGGTGTCGCGTGTCGCTCGCAGGTGCGGTGAGATCAGCCCCTGCGCTATCTCCAGGCAAACACCGGCTGTTCGAGGTGGTGGACTCGCGTGATACGGCCTGCGGCCAGCTCGCGAAACTGATAGACCACCGCCGCGGTCGGTGCATGGATGCGATCGCCATTGATGGCCACTCGCACCACTGGCCGGTCACTTTCGGGAATCTCGACGAAATCCACTGCATCGTGCGCGAGAATCTGGTCCAGTCCGATTCGGTAGGCATGAGCCACTTCATCGGGGTTGGGGACGAGCCTTGCACCCTGCCCCGCCCAGACCACGACCGGCGTGATCAGGTAGCCCGAGCGCGTAACGTAGTCATCGAGCAGGCCGAGCACCGCATCCTCGGACAGGAGCAGTCCGACCTCCTCATGCAACTCGCGCAGTGCCGCTTGCGTGGGCGATTCGCCTTCGTCGAGCCGACCTCCCGGCAGTGCCCATTGACCGGCATGGTTACGAAGCTTTGAGGTGCGCCGGGTCAGAACGAAGGCTGCATCGGACGGGTCATCGCCTTCAATCAACGCGATGGCCACGGCCGCACGCTTGAGCGTCGGCCCCTGATCGGCCTGAGTCTCGATGCGCTCGAACTGCTTGAACCCATCACTGAGACTGCGTCGCAGCGCATCGTCAAAGGCGCGCTTCACGCGTTTCGAACCATCAGGCCACCGTCCACGGCAAGTGCCTGACCGGTGAGATAGGACGCCGCAGGCAGGCACATCGACAAGGTCATCTGCGCCACCTCTTCAGGTTCGCCATAGCGCAGCAGTGCGGTTCGGCGCCGTGCGAATTTCTGCTTGTGCTCTTCGGGGATTCGATCGGTGATACCGGTGCGGATCGGGCCCGGGCAGATGCAGTTGACCGTGATGTTCTCTCGTCCCAGCTCAACTGCCATCGCCCGGGTCAGCCCGATCACGCCGGTCTTGGCAGACGCATAAGGACTGTTCTCGCCGGTTGCACCCAGCCCTTCGGTCGAGGCGATATTGACGATGCGGGGATGGGCTGATTTCCTGAGCCACGGCAGTACTGCACGAATCATGCGGACCTGCCCGGTCAGCATGATGTCCATTGCGCGGAACCACTTCGACTCGTACTCGTCTGAATCGATCGGCACGCGAAGCGACACGCCCGCGTTGTTGACCAGAATATCGATGCCCCCGAAGTGCGCGGCGATGTCGGCCACTTTCGCGGTGATGTCTGCGCCGCTTGCCACATCGAGTTGCCAGCCGTGCACCGCATGCCCGGCGGCTTTCATCTCGGCAACGACAGCATCGATCGGATTGACATCGGTGACGGCCACATGGGCGCCTTCGTCACCAAAGAGGTGGGCGGTGGCGCGGCCCATGCCGCTGGCTGCACCGGTGACGATCACAACCTTGCCGGCCACGGAACGGGACAGGGAAGACAGTCTTGCCATGATGAATTCCTCGGGTGAGAGAGTGTGGGCCTCAGACGAGCGGCGGCTTGCCATCTCGCCAGGCATCGGCAAATGCCGGCTCATAGGCGCGTTCGGGATCGGATCGGACCATTTCATCAAGCCGATGCGCATCCTCACCGACCAGAATTCGCCAGCGGTCGGCGCGAACGCCGTCCAGAATGATGCTCGCCGCCTGGTCGGCAGTGGTCGGGGCTTTGTCCCGAAAATCGATTGCCCGTTGTTGCAGCATCCGACGGATCTCAGCATCAGGCAGATCTGACACCGCAGCGCCAGAGCGGCTCATTCGATCTCGAACGGCCGCCACGCTGGCTGCCGACATCTCCAGCGCACTGCCGTGGCCCAGCACCTCGCCGGTATTCAATGCGATCGAGGTGCCAATGTGCCCGGGCATCACCACGGCGCAACTGACATGGGGTGCATGCAGGCTGAGGTCGGTGATCAAGGCCTCGGTCAATCCCTTCACCGCGAACTTTGCTGCGGAATAAGCCGTGTGGGAAACACCCGGCCCCAGGCTTGCCCAGAATCCGTTGACGCTGCTGACATTGACCAGGCATCCCCGCTCGGAGGCGATCAAAAGCGGCAGGAATGCACGACATCCAAAGTAGACCCCTGTCCAGCAGACGTTGAAGGTGCGCTCCCATTCGGTGCGATCGGTCTTTACGAAGCTGCCGCCACCGCCGATACCGGCATTGTTGAACAGCAGGTTGATGTGCTGTGTTCCGTGCGCACTGATCACCGCATCCCTAAAGCCCAGAACTTGCGCCTCGTCGCCGACGTCAGCCCGATGAATGTGGATTCGGGTCGCGCCAGACGCAGCGGTGCGGCACAGGTCTTGAGTTTGTTCGAGATTGGGCTCAGACAGGTCACACAGCGACAGATGAACCCCTGCCTGGCTGAGCTGCACGGCGAGGGCACGACCAATGCCGCTGCCTGCTCCCGTGATCACAGCAAGTTGGCCGGCTTCGATGTTCATGTGGGTCTCCTGATCTAAGTGCTTCGGGCGAAACCTGCGAAAGACTCGACATGAGCCTATCAGGCTATGAAATCGCCCATCTCAGCAGACCCCGCGAATCAGAACGCCCGCTCGTGCTAAGGTCGAGCGGCTTTAGCTGCATCAGAGCCCGCGCCCCGCTGCGACCACAAGCCAAAGCAATCGACTCATTCGAATCGGACAAAAAGCGTGTCAGACGAAAATCAGATTCAGGTTCCTGAATCCTTCATTCGGCTTTTTGTCGATCCCGGCCGCATCAAGCCGCGCGAACCACGCGAATTCATCGCGCAACGGTATGACCTGTGCGAAGACATGGCCCAGATGCTGATCGAGCCAGCACGCGAAACATTCTGGGCTCTGGGCATTGCAGAGTCGGATGTGCTGGAGCGCATACAACTCGGTCTGTCAGATGGAAAGACCGAATTGACCAATGATGAAGCGCGCTGGGTCGTGCTCAGGCTTCAGGAACTGCTGGAATGGGCCTGATCAGGGCGGGGTGGGTCGGGCCTCAGCGCGTCTACGAACAAGGCTGCATTGATGCACAATACACGCGGGCCGTGTTGCGCGTCACATCGTCATTCAGCCTCAGAGATGCTGGACCTCCATGAGAATTCTGTTTTGCACGAAGTACGATCTCATTGGCAACATGATGCTCAACCTCATGTTGCCCAAGGTCGCTGCGGATCATCAGGTCACCGTCATCCTTGCCAACCGCAGACGTCCGGAAACTGAATCGATCCCGGAATTGAAGTGGCTCTCCTTGTTCGAGCAGGAGTTGCCTGCACGGCTTTTGTTTCCGCTGCTGGATGCCAAGGCATCGGTTCCAGTGCAATCCGATCGTGGGGCGTCCTGGGAAACATTCGACCAACTCGCCGGTCGCTACAGCATTCCGATCAGAAACGCCGGTCATATCGAGCATCACAGTCTGCTCACAGACTTGGTTCGAGACTCAGATCCTGACCTGATTGTGTCATTTCAGTTCGGATTTATTTTCAAACCCGAGGCACTTCAACTGGCTCGAATCGGCGGCCTGAATCTTCATTCGGGCGCGCTGCCTCAGCGAGCCGGAGTCAATCCCACCTTCTGGTGCATGAAAGACCGAGACCCGGAGGCGGCTTGCTCGCTGCATTGGCTGACACCGCAAATTGACTCAGGCGACATCGTTGATGTCCGCAGCGTTCAAATCGATTACGGTCATTCGTTTTTCTGGAACTGGATTGCGAATTATCGCAACGGGTCGGACATGATCTGCGACGCAATCCAGACTCTGGGATCAGGCCGCACACTCACTGCGAGCAAGCAGGATCCGGCGCAGATTCGCTTTGTGCCCAAGCCGTCACCGGATGACCTGAAGTCATTTGCCTCCTCAGGTTTGAGACTCATCGATCCAGCCGATTGCCTCGACATC
>CAIXXI010000243.1 GCA_903923345.1 uncultured Burkholderiales bacterium
AGCTCAGGTGCACCGACAAGGCCGGCTGTGCACCGATACCGAAGCGCTCAAATTCCTCACGCGCGCAGTCGGGGTCGTCGCGCAGCGATGCGATGCGGTACGACGTCTCGCTCCAGGCAGCCTGCAACACGGTGCGTGGTGTCGACCAGACCTTCTTTGCGTCCCGCCAGAACTCCAGCTCATCACGGTCATTGGGTCGGCCGATGGCATGGGAGATGCGCGACAGACCGGCTTCACGAAGTGCACCCATCACCGTATCGCGATCAGTTCGACGGACCTGCAGCACGACCCCGGCCTCCTCGGAAAAGAGTGCCTTCATCGTCAGCTCATTGCGCTGCACGGCAACCTGCTCGGGGCGGATCTTGAAGTCGCCCCAGTCGGCCGAATGCGGGTCGATGGTGAGCATGTCGAGATTGACGGTGATGCCGCAATGCCCGGCAAACGACATCTCACACAGTGTGGTGAACAGCCCACCATCGGAGCGATCGTGTACAGCCAGCACAAGACCGCGCTCCGACAACTGCTGGACGGTGTTGAAGCACCGGGACAGCAGATCGGGATCGGTCAGGTCCGGTGCGGCGTCGCCGATTTGTTGAGTGACTTGCGCCAGCGCGCTGCCGCCCATGCGATGACGCCCCTCACCGAGATCGATCATGACCAGCACGGTCTCGCCCAGATCGGTTCTCAACTGCGGCGTCAGCGCACGGCGGACATCCGCAACCGGCGCCCAGGCGGTGACGATGAGGGACGTGGGTGAAACCACCTCACGCGAATCGCCCTGCGCATCAGACCAGCGCGTGCGCATCGACAGGGAGTCTTTGCCGACCGGAATGGAAATGCCCAGCGCGATCGAAAACTCGCTGGCTGCTCTGACCGCATCGAAGAGATCGGCATCGTCTTCGGGCGTGCCGCAGGCAGCCATCCAGTTCGCAGACAGTTTGAGGGTGTCGATCGACTTCACCGGCGCGCCCATCAGGTTGGTCACCGCTTCAGCGATCGCCATGCGGGCTGAGGCCGATGGATCAATCACCGCAAGCGGCGTGCGCTCGCCCATCGAGAGCGCATCACCCTGCTCACCATGGTGGTCGAGCAGCCCGATGGCACAGTCAGCGACCGGCACCTGCCATGGGCCGACCATCTGATCCCGTGCACTCAATCCACCCACGGTGCGATCGCCGATCGTGATCAGGAAAGACTTCGAGGCCACTGCCGGCAGCCGCAAGACCTTCAAGGCGATCTCGGCGAGGTCCAGTCCGGATGCATCGACCTCGGGCAGGCTGCGGGTTGCGCGCACGCCCTGACGCTGCATGCGGGGCGGTTTGCCCAGCAGCACATCCATCGCCATGTCGACTGCGCGAGGCGGGTTCGGCGCTTCAAGGACGAGTTGCCGGTCGTTGGACACGGTGCCGACCACCGCGTAGGGGCTGCGTTCGCGCGTGCACAGGAAATCGAAGGTGGGCAAGGACTGCGGCGCAATCGCGAGCACATAGCGCTCCTGCGACTCATTGCACCAGATCTCGGCGGGGGACAGGCCACTGGCCAGCAAAGGCACCTGATCGAGCCTGAATACCGCGCCCCGATGCGCGCCATCAACGATCTCGGGGAAGGCATTGGACAGGCCGCCTGCGCCGACATCATGAATCGACAGGATCGGGTTGGCATCACCCAAAGCACGACAGCCGTTGATGACCTCCTGCGCGCGGCGCTGGATTTCGGCATTGCCACGCTGCACGGAGTCGAAGTCGAGTTCGGCGGTGTTGCTGCCCGAACCCATGCTGGAGGCTGCGCCACCCCCAAGGCCAATCCGCATGCCGGGGCCACCCAGCTGAATGAGCAGCGTGCCGGGCGGCAGATCGAGCTTGCCGACATGCTCAGCATCCAGATCGCCCACACCGCCCGCGATCATGATCGGCTTGTGGTAGCCGCGCACCGAGCCGCCCACTGTTTGCTGATACGTGCGGAAATAGCCCAGCAGATTCGGTCGGCCGAATTCGTTGTTGAACGAGGCGCCGCCAATCGGGCCATCGATCATGATCGACAGAGGTGAAGCGATCCGATCCGGCGCACCGTAGTCTGTATCGATTTCAGGGCGGCCATCGAGGGGCGCGGTCACATCCTGGTCGGTCTCCCAGGCGTGCACAAAACCTGGAATGCGCAGGTTCGACACCGTAAAACCGGTCAGACCATATCGCGGTCGGGCGCCACGGCCGGTCGCGCCTTCATCACGGATCTCGCCACCTGAGCCGGTGGCAGCGCCCGGAAACGGCGAGATGGCGGTCGGGTGGTTATGGGTTTCGACTTTGAGCAGCGCATGTTGCAGGGTCTCGCGCCAGACGTAGCGGGCATTCTGGCCCTGCTGGATCGGAAAGAAGCGCCTGGCCGGCCCGCCCTCAAGAACGGCTGCATTGTCGGAATAGGCCACCACCGTGCCCTGCGGATGGGCCGCGTGGGTGGCGCGGATCATGCCGAACAATGATTCGCTTTGCGCCTCGCCATTGAGGGTCCAGTCGGCATTGAAGATCTTGTGACGGCAGTGCTCGGAATTGGCCTGCGCGAACATCATGAGCTCGACGTCAGTCGGATCTCGACCGGCCGCCCGAAATGCATCGAGCAGGTAATCGATCTCATCTTCGGACAGCGCCAGGCCCATCGAGGCATTGGCTTGAACCAGCGCGGATCGACCGCCGGTGGTCAAGGCCACCGTCTGCATCGGCCGGCCCGGCAGATCCGCGAACAGCGCGGCAAGGCCCTGGGCCTCGGTGACCGGTGACACCACCGATTCCGTCATCCGATCATGCAGCAGCGCGACCAGAGGCTGCATGCGCTCATCCGCCAGATCGGGCGCTGCCTCGCGCTTTGTGCCGAACAGTCCGGACAAAAAACCACCCAGACCCTGCTTCATCTTCAGGGAATAGGCGATGCCGCGCTCGATTCTCAGCACTGGGTCGAGGCCGCAGACCCGGGCGATGTCGGTGGCCTTGCTCGACCAGGGGCTGATCGTTCCGAGCCTGGGCATCACCCACAGCACCGTGGCGTCGGCCACCTCAGGGCTGCGCGGCTGCCCGTCATCGAGCAGCGCCGCAATCCGTGATCGTGTGTCATCGCTGAGTGGCTCAGCCGACAGCACCACGTGCAGGTAATTGGCCTGCACATCGACCACGGCCGGCTCGACCGACTGCAAGGCGGTCAGCAGGCGCTGTTTTCGAAATTCGGAGACGGCGGCGCCGCCGCGCAGGATGAAGGCGTCGGGCATGCGGCACCGGTCAGTCGAGGGGAAGCCGCGATTATAAGGCCCCGAACCCTCCGCCCCCGGAGGTCTCGATGACGAAACAATCGCCGGCTTGCAAGTCGGCTCGCCCGACATGGCCCATCGGTTCGACGCGACCATCGGCGCGCACCACGACGTTGCGGGCCACCTCCCCCGGTGAGCCGCCCTGAGCGCCGAACGGCGGGAACACGCGGCTGTTGCCGAGCATCGATGCGGTCATCGGCTCGAGAAAGCGCATCACCCTCACCCCGCCGTCACCACCGCGAAAGCGCCCTGCTCCACCGGTCCCATGCCGAATGGCGAAGCGCTCCAGCCGCACCGGGAAACGCAACTCAAGCACCTCCGGGTCGGTCAGTCGGGAGTTGGTCATGTGGGTCTGAACCACCGATGTGCCATTGAAGCCACCGATCAGATGACCGGCTTCATCAAACACGCCACCGGCCCCGGAGCCCCCTGCGACCGTCTCGTAGTACTGGTAGCGCGCGTTTCCGAAGGTGAAATTGCTCATGGTGTTCGGACCGCTCGCCATAATGCCCAGCGCACCGTACAGCGCATTGGTGATGCACATCGAGGTCTCGACATTGCCGGCCACCACTGCATGAGGATGGTCCGGATTGAGCAGACACCCCGCTGGCACGATGATCTCGAGCGGCTCGAGACAGCCTGCATTCATCGGGATGTCGTCATCGACCAGCGTGCGAAACACATACAGCACGGCAGCGGTGGTGATGGCGCGCGGCGCATTGAAGTTGTCGTCCTGCTGCGCGGTCGTACCGGTGAAGTCGATGCGGGCTGATCGAGCGATCGGGTCCACCGTGATCGCGACACGGATCACGGCGCCATTGTCCATCTGCAATTCGAACGATCCATTGCGCAGCGCACCGATTGCGCGCCGAACCGATTCGGCGGCGTTGTCCTGCACATGGCGCATGTAGGCCTGAACCACATCGAGACCGAACTGAGCCACCATCTTCAGCAGTTCTTCGCGCCCCTTCTCGTTGGCAGCGATCTGGGCCTGCAGATCGGCCAGATTCTGCTCAGGGTTCCGCTCAGGGTATTGGGCACCGGCGAGTCGCTGCCGCAGTTCGGCTTCGCGCAGCTCACCGCGTCGAACCAGGCGCAGATTAGTGAGCAGAACCCCTTCATCATCAACATGTCGGCTGTCGGGCGGCATCGAGCCCGGTGTCAGCCCGCCGATGTCGGCATGGTGGCCTCGCGACCCCACCCAGAACAGCAGGTCGCGGCCCGCCTCGTCGAAGACGGGCGTGATCACGGTCACATCCGGCAGGTGCGTGCCGCCACGATAGGGGTCATTGAGCACATAGACATCGCCGGGTTCGATCTGACCGGCGTTGTCGGCAATCACCGCCTGCACACTCGCCCCCATGGAGCCGAGGTGAACCGGCATGTGCGGCGCATTGGCAATGAGCGCCCCTTCGACATCGAAGACCGCACAGGAAAAGTCCAGGCGCTCCTTGATGTTGACCGAATGGGCGGTGTTCTGAAGCCGGTAGCCCATCTGCTCGGCCACCGACATGAACAGGTTGTTGAAAATTTCCAGCATCACCGGATCTGCGCGGGTGCCGATCGCATGGCGCGTCGCTTGAGGCACGGTGCGCCGGAGCACCAGGTCGCCCTGAGCGGTCAGGGTCGCCCGCCAGCCGGATTCGATCACGGTGGTCGCAGTGGATTCCCTGACGATCGCGGGCCCGTCGATGTACTGCCCAGCTTGAAGCCGGTCACGATCGAACAGGGGCGCATCCACCCAGTGGCCTTCGCTGAACATCCGAACACGGGCCAGCGCCGCATCTGCAGGCCGGCTGTTCAATGGATCAGTCCCCAGCTCAGGCCTTGCGCCCGCCGCGGGGTCAGCACGCGGCGCAAGGACTTCGACGCTGACCGCATCGATCGTCAAGGGTCGACCTGACAGCAAAAAGGAAAAGCGTTGCCGATAGGCCGACTCGAACCCCGCTTGCAGCGCCGACGCATCACCCATTCTGACCGCGATGGCGGTATCGGTGCCGGCGTACTTGATGAGCGCCTGACGATGCGCAATCAAGGCCTGGGCTGACTCGCCCTGAGCCTGGAGTTCGGCTCGAGCCTGAGCCTCGAGCGCATCGAGCGCCTGATTCGCCAGGGTCAAGCCGTGCTCATCCAGTGCGTGTTCAATCGATTGCTCACGCAGGACTGCGGCCTGCGCCAGCCCCATTCCATATGCCGACAGCACACCGGCCAATGGATGGGCCAGCACGGTGGTCATCGCCAGGGCATCGGCCACCGCACAGGCATGCTGCCCCCCCGCCCCGCCGAAAACCGTCAAGGCATATCGGGTGACGTCATAGCCACGTTGCACGGAAATTTTCTTGATGGCATTGGCCATGTTGGCGTTGGCGATGTCGATGAAGCCCTGGGCGAGCGCTTCGGGCGTCATCGTCTGACCGGTTGCACGCGCAATGGATTGCGCCATCTCCTCGAAGCGACGCACCACGATGTCGCGATCCAGCGGCTGATCGGCCTTAGGACCGAAGACCTTCGGAAAGTGTTCAGGCTGCACCTTGCCAAGCATCAGGTTGGCATCGGTCACTGCGAGCGGGCCGCCGCGGCGATAACAGGCCGGCCCCGGATTGGCGCCAGCCGAATCCGGGCCAACGCGCAGTCGTGCCCCATCGAAATGCAGGATCGAGCCACCGCCAGCGGCCACGGTGTGAATGCTCATCATCGGTGCACGAATCCTGACACCGGCCACCTGGGTCTCGAAGGCCCGCTCGAACTCGCCTGCGTAGTGCGACACATCGGTCGAGGTCCCGCCCATATCGAAGCCAATGACCTTGTCGAACCCCGCCGCCTCGCTCACCCGGGCCATGCCGACGATGCCGCCTGCGGGACCCGACAGGATCGAATCCTTGCCCTGAAACGCCCGGGCATCGGCCAGTCCGCCATTGGATTGCATGAACTGGAGTCGAACGCCTGGCAATCCCTGCGCCACCTGATCCACATAGCGCTTGAGCACTGGCGACAGATAAGCGTCGACCACCGTGGTATCAGCCCGCGCCACAAACCGAATCAAGGGAGAGGTCTCATGCGACACCGAGACCTGCGTGAAACCGACCTCCCGGGCCAGGGCTGCGAGTCGGGCCTCATGGTCGCCAAAGCGATAGGCATGCATGAGCGCGATCGCCACGGCCCGCAACCCGCGGTCATAGGCGCGCTGCAGACCTTCGCGGG
>CAIXXI010000244.1 GCA_903923345.1 uncultured Burkholderiales bacterium
CATGCCCGGATTGGCCTTGGCATGGGCGATGAAGTCCTCGGCGGTCTTGAAGGGCGAATCGGCACGAACCACCACCGAGCCATTATGGAAATAGCTGTACTGAACGATACCTTCGAAATTCGAGAGGTCGTATGCGGTCTTGAGAATGAAGGGGCGCGAGGCGAGTGCAGACGAAGAGCCCACCAGCACGGTGTAGCCGTCGGGCTTTCGCGCTGAGGCCAGGCCTGCTGCGACCGTCCCGCCGCCTCCGGCCTTGTTTTCCACCGAGATCGGTACGCCCAGGATTTTCTCGGCACCGGTTGCCAGTGCTCGGGCCGAGAGGTCGGTGGTTGCACCCGCCGCGTACGACACGTACATCGTGATCGGCTTGTCGGGGAAGGCAGCGTGGGCTGAGGGCAGGGCAAGCGCCAGGGCCAGAACAGCGGAAAGTCTGCAGGCAGTGCGCCGGTTTGTGGGGTTCATCAGGGGTGTCTCCAACGGGTTGCCGAGCTTGATGTGATCGGTCGGTTGTTCGGTGAGCGGCCTGAAGATACGGTGAGCCGGCAGTCGGTGCAAGCTCGTGGCACCATCGCCGGATGCTCGCCTATCGACACGCCTTTCACGCCGGCAATCATGCCGATGTCCTCAAGCACGCGATCCTGGTGGCCGTGCTGCGTCACATGAACCTGAAAGACAAGGCCTGGCGTCTGGTCGATACCCATGCCGGGGCGGGTGCGTATGAACTGCAGGGCGACTATGCGCAAAAGCATGCCGAGTACCGACACGGCATCGAGGCCCTGTGGGCTGAGCCCGTGTTGCCGGGATTGCTCGAAGACTATGTGGCGCAGGTCAGGGCCTTCAATGGCGAAGGCGCGCTGACGCGTTACCCCGGCTCACCCGAGATCGTGCGCGGCGTGATGCGCGCGCAAGACCAGCTGAGGCTGTTCGAGCTGCATCCGACTGACCATGGTCTGCTTGCCGAAGGCTTTGCCGGCGATCGGCAGGTCATGGTGCAGCGCGGCGATGGCTTTGCTGGGCTGAAGTCGCAATTGCCCCCGCCCAGTCGCCGTGGTGTGGTGCTGATTGATCCGAGCTACGAGATCAAGACTGACTACCCGGCGGTGGTGGCGGCGGTGAGTGAAGCCCTGCGGCGCTTTGCGGAAGGCGTGGTGCTGGTCTGGTATCCACATGTTGATCAGCGTGAATCGGCGCAATTGCCGCGTCAGTTGAAAGAGGTGGCGCAGGCTCAGGCGCCCAAAGGCTGGCTGCATGCCCGGCTGCAGGTGGCCCTGCCGAATGAGCGTGGCTTTGGCTTGTTGGGCAGCGGGATATTCGTGGTGAATCCGCCGTTCACCCTGCGCGAGAAGCTCAGTGCTGCGATGAATGACATGGTGAGGCTGATGGGGCAGTTCCCGGGTGCACAAGGGCTGCTTGAAGATTCGGATTCGGGGATCATCAAAAGATGAAAGCCTCAGGGAGATGTGCCCCCGAGGCTTTCGATTGAACCGACTGTGCTGAAGGCTGAGCGCGTTGCACGCTCGGCCGGGTGGTTCTCAGCGACCGGTGATGCGGTTGACTGCCGTGTTGCCGCTGGACTGGGCCAGCATGGTGTTGCCGGCGACGGTCATGGCGCCGCTCGGTGTACCGGCTCCAACGGTGTTGCCGATGGTCACGCCCGAGACCGAACTGGTGACCGTGTTGGTGGCGGTCTGGGTGTTCATCAGGCTGAGCTGGGCGAAGACCGGGCTGCCGGGAAGGCCGCTGGCTGTCAGGGCATTGGATGCCGTGTTGGCAGCCGAGACCGCGGCGACGGTATTGCCGGACACGGTCAAAGGCGCGGCCTGAACACTGGCCGCATCAACACCGACATACGCCGTCTTCACGTAGGTCTGGACTTCTCCTTGGCTGTTTTGGTTGCTGTTCACCGAGAAGGATTTCCAGTCGCTGGAACTGCCCACTGAGCCGGCCGAGGCGAGGTTCAGCGCATTGCCGACGGTGTTGGCAGAGGCCTGAGCAATCAGTCGGTTGTCGCTGACGGTCACGTTGCCGTAAGACACGGTGATGGGCGAGTCATCCGCATTTCGAGGGGTATTGAGCGGTGCCAGTCCGACCAGTGTTTTTGCAGGCGAGGCCGCTGTGTCTCCAAGGGTCGCGCTGACCGACCCTTCAGAGCGTTGAATGCTGGTCACCCATGACACAACGTTCAGCGCACTGGGTGCCACCAGGTTGATCTGGTTGCTGGCCGTGTTGGCGCTGGCTGAGGCGGTCGCGCTGTTGCCGGACACGACGATCGAAACGCCGGTGGCGGATGTTCCGTCGCCCGTGATGGCGTCGATACCGATCATCCGTGGCTTGGCACTGGCTTGGATGCTAGTTGACTCAGAGTTCTGTTCGTTGTCGATGATCATGTACCCGGATGCACTGACTGCATTGGCTTGCAGGGCGTTGGTTGCCGTGCTGCCGCTGGCGATCGCAGCAAACTGGTTGTTCGAAACGGTCAGGCTGCCCCCGGTGAGCTTACCGGCGGCGTCTGTCACCGATTGGATGACGAAGGCTTCAGTATTTCCGTTAGCGGTGGCATCAACGGTTCCGGCGCGGCGTTGGCGGTTTTCGACCTTGGCAGATCCCAGTGACAGCGAAGTCGCGTTCAGAATCATCTGATTGGTGGTCGTGTTCGCCGTGGCTTGAGCGGCCGTGACGTTGTTCGAGAGGGTCACTCGCCCGTTCACGAGGGCATTGTTATCGATGCTGATGCTTTGGGCCGCGGTGGTCGTCGCCGACATGCTGTTGCGCATCTCCTGATTCGACCTGACCTTGATCTCGCCGTCGACGTCGCCGCTCAGGTCAGTTGCATTGATCGCAGTGGCGTTGCTGCTCCGGTTGGCCGTGGCAAGCGCGAGGATGGTGTTGTCTGACACCACTGTCGAGGATGCGGCGGTGCTTTTCAGACCCTGGATGCCGATCCTTGCGTCTTCGACGGTCGCCTTGATGGGGATCTCTGAATACTGATCAAGGTTCTGCGCGATGGTGTATGCGGTGATCGATGTGCCATCGAGTTGCAAAGCGCGTTGCGCGGTGTTGGCAGTGGTCGATGCAAGCATCGTATTGCCTGATACGGTGATCGTGGAGCCGTTAGCCTTGCCGTCGGCATCCACTCGAATGTCTGCGGACCCCACAACAGACTTCATGTCGTCGGGCCCTGCGACCCGTTGCGAGCCATACAGGTCGACCTGCAGGTTATTCGCCGCACTGCCCAGCTGGGTTCCGGTGATTCGGGTGGTGGCATCCGCCGAGTTGCCCACGGTGCGGGCATTGAGCTGGTTGTTTGAGACGGTCAGGGCCGAGCCGACCGATTGACTTGCAATTTCAATGCTTGCACTGCTGACTGAAGACGTGACGGAATAGTTATCCAGGCCTTGATAGATCTGCTCTTTGGTATTGGCCAACACACTGCTGCCAGACAGCGAGACCGAGGTCGAGACGGCATTACCCGATGTGGAGGCTGCCAACTCATTGCCCGAGACGGTCAGGGCAGTCGAGTCGCTCCGATATGCCTGGGCTTTGATGGATTGGTCTTCGACTTTCGAAGACAAGGTGCCAAACCCCTCAACGTACTGAGAACTGCGGGAGTCGATTTTCGTCTCGATGGACGTGGCGGTGAGGGCGGTGTTCAAACTGCCTGCATTACCGGAGCTGGATGCCAGTGCGCGGTTGCCAGTCACGGTGATGGCACCCAGATTGGTCTCGCTTGCGGTGTCGGTCTTGGCGATCGTTGATGACGTGCCGATGCTGGACTCCACAATTGAATCTTGAAGCTTTTGCCTGTTGAGGGCGGCGACACCGGACTCGATGCGGTTTGCCTCGACGCTGATCAGACTGCCGGCCAGGTTGCCGCTTGCACTGGCTTGCTGCAGGTTGTCTCGCACCGTGATGGTGTTGCCAGCCGTGCTCTTCAAGGCCTGGGCTGTGACGCCCGAATTGGCGATGGACGCCGTGAACTTGGTGCCTTCAGACCGTTGCATGCTGCCCAGTACCAGCCCGCCCACCAGGGTACGGGATTCGCTGATATCGTCACCGCCTCCGCCGTTCGTCGCGGTGTCTTCCACGTTGCCGGTGACCGAGTTGGCGCCCGAGATGATCAGTGCATTGCCTGCCAGGATGCGACCATTGGTGCCGAGCGCGCCGGCCACGTTGCCCTGGACGCTAGCGATTTGCTGATTGCCCGAGACCGTGATGGACGATGAGTTGGTGCCGGTGACTTCGGCTTTGATCGTTGCGCCGCTGACGCGGGCTTTCATTTCCTCAGTGATCTCGTCGTTGTTCGCGCCTGTGAGGGCAGCCGTGTTGGCCTGCTGATTGGTGACCGCGATGCTGCCGGTGAACTGCCCCGAGCCGCCTTGCTGGTTGAAGACGTTGGTGGCGGTGTTGACGGTCAGTTGAGCGGACAGGCTGTTGGCGTCGACGGTGAGGGCATTGCCCATGCTGCCGGTGACTTTGCCCAGCACCGTCGTGCTCGAGACCTGGGCGGTCGAGCTTGCATTACGGGCGATCTGCTGGCTTGCCACCACCAGGCTCGCATCGACGGTTGAGCTGATCGTATCCTGCGATCCTGCCAGTGCAGTCTTCGGCAGTTTCAGCGTGACCTCGGCCTTGTCGGTCGCTGAGCTGAAATTCAAGGCGCCCGGGCCACTGAGGCTGTTGGTCGCCGAATTCAGCGTGGCGGTGGCGGCTGCGGCGTTGCCGCTCACGGTGATCGGGCCAGAGCTTGTGCCGGTGACGGTGTTGACGAAGCTGCCGTTTTCAACCGTCGAGGTCGTTGCGTTGAGGCGGATCTGGGCGTTGGCCAGTGCAGCAGGTGCATCGGCCGACAGGTTGGTCACTGCGCTCAGGTAATCCGTTGGGTCTTGCAGCATGAAGTCCACGGTTGCGGCCTGAGCCAGCGTCGGCATGGCGAACGCGATGGCACAGCCTGCGGCAATCGCGGTGAGTCTTGACGGAATGCGGTGCGGGGAAACCGAGTGGGTGCGCTTCATGATCAGACCTTATGAGTTTTAAACACGGATTCGGTGTGTGGGGCGTGATCATGTTCATCTGAGACATGTGTATCGCGCAACAAATCAAGTGTGAAATCTTGCACGGTCGGAAAGCGCTGATCAAAGGTCGAATTTGGGCGGTCCGACCTTTTTATTAATTGTCTGAAGTTTGTTTATTTTTCCTAAAATTCTAAATAATTCAATTATTTAAGGAATTTTTTTTTGAAGTTCATCAGTTCGTCTTCGGTCATGCCTGACAGGCAGCGCTGATTTGCAATTGACTAAATGGGTCGCGTTTTGACAGTTCTATGCACATCCGAATGTGATTGGAATAAAAAACCCCCGGTCTTGCGACCGGGGGTTCAGGCTCACCCGAATCCTTCGGGTTTGCAGGCCGCTTATCTGCGAGCGATCTGGTTGATCGCGGTGTTGCCTGTGGCCTGAGCAGCGACCGCATTTCCGGACACGGTGGCGCTGCGTGAGGCACCCGGCAGCGTCGGCGCACCGGCACTGGCCATGACCGTAACACCCGACACCTGTGCGCTGACGGCGCTGGTGCTGGTCTGGGTGTTGGTCAGGCTGGAGCTGGCTTGCATCGTGGAGCCCGGCATCGCCGACAGGGTCATCTGATTCGTCGCGGTATTGGCCGTCGACAGCGCCGCGAACGTGTTGCCACTGATGGTGAGTGCCGAACCCTCCACCGAACCCGCTGAGACGCCAAGCTGAGCATTCGTCACCCGGGTGCTGACCGAACCGCTGCTGTTTTGCTGGCTGTTCAGGGCATAGGTGGCGACCGGTGCGACCGCGCCTGCATTGCCGATCGGGTTCGACGAGCTTGCATTCAGGATGTTGGTTGCGGCGTTGGCGGTGCCTTGAGCCATCATCAGGTTGCCGCTCACGGTGGCATTGACCCCGTTCAAGGCAATGCGGCCATTCAAGGGAACGATGCCCAGCGTGGTCTGCGAGCCGCCCGAACTGCTGCCGATCGATGCGTCCACCGCGCCGGAAGCGACCTGATTGCTATTGACATTGCCGATGGCATTGAGTGCGCTCGTGGCATCCACAACGATTGCGTTGGTGGCTGTGTTGATGCCGGCCGATGCAGTCAGGCGGTTGTCGGAGACGACCGCGTTGCCGCTGCTCAGTGAATTGGCGGTCAGGCCCACCAGAGCGGAGGACACCGAAGCAGATGAGCTGCCCGTGCTGGCCTGCTGGTTGTCGACCACCAGAGCCGCGCTGCCCGTCTGCGTGACCAGGCTGGTGGCAGCGGCTTGCAACACGTTGAACGCGTCGTTTTGCATGGCTGATGCCTCAGCCCGGTTGCCGCTGATGGTGATCGGGGAGCTGGATGCTTGATTGGTGCTTACGCCGAACAGCGTGGCATCAGAGACCAGGCCAGGCGCTGCGACGACGGATGCAGAGACATCGCCACCAACTCGTTCTTGAATGTTAAACACGTTGGCGGCCGAACCGGACAGGCTGCTGGTGGTGATTTGCAGTCGGTTCGAGACGCCCTGGCCCAGAGCAGCCGCAGAAATGCTGTTGTTCGACTGGGTGATCGAACTGTTATCGATCTGCCCGCGTGCAAGGATCTCCTGACTGGCTGTGCTGACTGCCGACACGCTGCCCTCGGCATACTGGCTGCTGTTGACGTTGAACGAGCCGCCTGAGCCGCTTGCCAGCGTGGCTGAGACGGCCAGCGTGTTCGAGGCGGTGTTCCCAATCGCCTGTGACTGAGCCAGGTTCCCGGTCGAGGTGAGGCTTGAGCCGAGCACGGACGCGCCACGCGAAACAGTCAGGCTATTGACTGCGCTGGTGCTTGCCGAGATGTCGCCATAGGCGCTCTGCAGCGATTCAACCGAGGTTTGCTGGTTCGAGAGGTTCGTCGTCACGATTTCGGAAAATTGCGACGAGCGGTTTGCGATGGCTGCGGATGCGATCGAATTGTCGGAGAGGGTCAGGCGCGAGTCGGCAACATCGCCGGTCACCTTGCTGCTCACGCTCGCGGTGTTCGAGGCGGACAGTTGCAGGCCGCTTGCATTTTGAGTCGACTGAGTGAAGCTGCTGAAGCCGGTCTGCGCAGTGCCGAGCTGAGCTGCCTGCAGGCTGGTGGTTCCGGTGTACGCATTGCCGGTTGCAATTGCCGACAGGCTGTTGCGGCTGATGCCAATGGCCATCGAGCTGATGCCTGCCTCCGAAACATTCGCTTCGATGCTTGCATTGGAGACGGAAGCCTGGATGGCTGTGTCATTGATGGTTTGGAGACTGACCGAGTCGGTGCGACCGGTGATCGAAGTGGCGCGCTGAACCAGGGTGTTGGCAGCGGTGTTGGCGCCTGCGGTTGCGCCAATCTGGTTGCCGCTCAGCGTCACGGACTCGGCTGAGCCAAGGTTACCGTCTTGAATGCGGGCGCTGATCGATGGGTTCGACACGCTTGCATTCACCACGGTCTGAAGCGAGGCCTGTTCGTTGGACACGCGCAGATTGGTCCCGACTGCGTTCGCGGTGACCGATGCCAGGTTGCCCGCGATGTTGGCGTTCGAGCTGGCGATCAGGCTGTTGTCCCGAAGGGTCACTGAGCCGCCGGCGGCACTGCGGTCAGCGCGCGCGGTGATCGTGCTGCCTTCGATTGACGAGTCGTAGCGGGTGCCACTGGCTTGCTGCAGGCTGCCGACCGAGAGGGA
>CAIXXI010000245.1 GCA_903923345.1 uncultured Burkholderiales bacterium
ACGCCAGACTTCGATGTCGCTACGGCTGACACCGGCATCAGCGGCCAGAATGAACACCACCGCGTGCGCGCTCGGAATCAGGTTCAGGGTCAGTTCGGGCTCGGCACCCAGCGCATTGAGGCCTGGGGTATCGACCACCACCAGACCGGTCTTGAGCAGGCGATTGGGCAGATTGGCAATCGCGTGACGCCAACGCGACACCTCGATGCAATCCTCGCCCTTCTGACCCGCCGGCATGCCCAAGCCCAGGCCGGCCTTGACGCCGGATTGCACCTCGTCGAACAGGCCCATCAGGATCGCGTCCTCGAGGCTGACCGTGCGGGTCTCGCGCACGCACTCGAAGGCTGCGCGCACGCTGTCGACATCGGCCGGATCGAAGGGCACGCTGATCCATTCATCCGGATGCTCTCGCAACTCGGCCAGCGAGGTCTCGCGCAGCCGGGTCTCGATGGGCAGCAACCGAATGCCAGGCGGCTGATCCGGGTCGTACATCAGCTCGGTCGGACACATCGTGGTGCGCCCGGGCGCCGAGGGCAGCATCCGCTGGCCGTAGTCCGCCAGGAACAGTGCATTGATCAGTTCGGACTTGCCGCGCGAGAACTCGGCCACGAAGGCCACCGTCATGCGGTCGTTCTTGAGCCGCTCCAGGAGGGCATCGAATCGACTGCGCATGGCGGCATCAGCCAGCGACTCGCTTTCGAGCCACTGAATCTGGCGCGCGAGCGCATCGGCAATGCGTGTTCGCCAGGATCCATAAGCATGGATTCGTTCGTTCAAGCCGCTCATCGATGCAGACAGGGGTGCGGTGCACTACGCAAGGGCCCGAACTGCGTCGCCGAGGCGAGGTCTGGATCGGGATGAAACCCGTCGGCGAATGGGCGCACACCAACGGTTTTTGAGGTTAGCACAGGCTTCGGCCGGCTTGCATCATCAGGTTTGGCAGGTCGAGCACCAGAATGTCGCGCGCTGCTGCTGGCGCAGGCTGCGCACCCCCTGACCACAGACCCGGCACGGCTGACCGGCGCGGTCATAGACAAAACAGGTCTGCTGGAAATAGCCGCTTGCGCCCTCGCTCGACACGAAATCCCGCAGCGTGCTGCCGCCGGCTGCAATCGCCTCTGACAGGGTCTCGCGGATCGCCGTCGCAAGGCGCTGATAGCGCGCAAGTCCGATTCGACCGGCAGCCGTGGTCGGCCGGATGCCCGCGCGAAACAGGCTCTCGGATGCATAGATGTTGCCCACGCCCACGACCACCGAGCCCGACAGCAGCAGGGACTTGATCGAGAGCGTGCGCCCGCGCGTGTGCTCAAACATCCGCTCGGCCGTGAATTCGGGTGAGAACGGCTCGACCCCAAGGCGCGCCATCAGGGGATGCGTCTGCGGCGCGCCTGCAGCCGCCGGATGCCACAGAACCGCCCCAAAGCGCCGGGGATCATTGAGGCGAAGCAGCCCCTGCTCGAACACCAGATCCAGGTGATCGTGCGCACGCAGGGGTGCGTCCACGCTGCGCCATGACAGGGTGCCGGACATCCCGAGGTGCACGATCAGACACCCCGGCTCGAAGCTCAACAGCAGGTATTTGCTGCGCCGCTCGACACCGAGCAGAACTCGGCCGACCGGCTGCTCGAGCGCCTGCGGCGGGATCGGCCAGCGCAATGCGGGCACCCGGGACACGAGCCTGACCACGCGCCGGCCGGTGGCGGTGGCCGCCAGCCCGGCACGCACCACTTCGACCTCAGGCAATTCAGGCATGCGGACCCGCGAAAAATGGGCTTGGGCAGTTCGACCGCAGGTCGTCTGCTCGGTTGCCGGCCAGTGTAATCCAGCCTAAGATCGGCGGATGAACCTCTCCTGCAGGCTTGCTGCAGCCCTCGTCGCTGCGGCGATCTACGGCTGTGCAGTCAAACCCGTTTCGGATTCGCCCCCGCTCCCTGCTACAGGACCTGTGCAGGCAGCCGACGAACAGGCCTCGTCCGCGCATCGCTCGGCGGGTGCGCCGCTGGCCAGCGTCGAAGGCCCGTTGCCCGCGGTCGACCTCTCACCCCAGATCCTGTTCCAGATTCTCGCCGCCGATATGGCACTGCAACGCGGCGAAGGCGGTGCAGCCTGGAACACCTATTCCCAGCTCGCGCGCCAGACGCGCGACCCACGCCTGGCGCGCCGCGCCACCGAGATTGCACTCGGCGGGCGGGCCCTGAACGAGGCGACCCAATCCGCCCGCCTTTGGCAGGAACTGTCGCCTGAGTCGACACAGGCCTCCCAGACACTCGAAACCCTGCTGCTCGCATCGGGCAAGCTGTCCGATGTCGAGCCGATGCTGGCAGCCCGTCTGAGCCGCGCACGTCAGGCAGGCACGCTGGCCGAGACCTACCCGGCGCTGCAACGCAGCCTGCTGCGCAGCCCGGATCGTGCCGCTGCCTGGCAGATGCTGCAGCGACTCAGCGCCACCGATCTGAACGAGCCGCAAGCCCGACTCGCTCGACTGGCACTGGCTTCGGCCGCACGCGACGAGGCGGCTGAAGTGTCCGAAGCACGCGCCGCCATCGCCCTGTCTCCTGCCAGCGAGTCGGTGCTGATTGCCGCCACGCGGCAGATTGCACAGTCACCCGATGGTCTGCCTGAAGCAGAACGCGTGCTGGCCGAATTCCTGGAGAAGAACCCGCAATCGGTCGACGCCCGGGACCTCTACGCACGCGTGCTGCTGGCCGATGGTCAGGCAGACAAGGCGCGCAGCCAGTTCGAACAGGCGCTGTCCAAGAGTCCGGCCAACCCGAGTCTGCTGCTGGCGCTGGCGCAGCTCTCGCAGCAGGACAGACGCTTCGCCGACGCTCGCCGCTATTTCGAACAGTACCTGGCGATCCCGTCCTTGCCACGGCGGGATCGTCATCTGGCCTGGATCCAGATGGCCCAGGTGGCTGCAGACGAAGGCCGACCCGACGAAGCCTTCAAGTGGCTCGACCAGGTTCCCGAGGGCGACGAATACCTGTCGGCGATCACCAAACGGGCGCAGTTGATGGCGAAATCCGGGCAGCTCGAGGCGGCACGGGCAGTGCTGCAAAAAGCGCCTGCGACCAGCCTCAGCGACAAAGCCCTGATGATCACCGCCGAGTCGCAACTGCTGCGCGACGCCCGGCGCAACCAGGAGTCCTTCGACCTCCTGACCCGTGGCCTGCAGGAGTATCCGGATCAGACCGATCTGCTCTATGACCACGCGATGGCGGCCGAACGGCTCGACCGTGTCGACGACATGGAAAAGTCGATGCGCCGGCTCATCGAGCTGCGCCCGGACCATGCCCATGCCTACAACGCGCTGGGCTACAGCCTGGCCGATCGCGGCCTGCGTCTGCCCGAGGCAAGAAGCCTGATTGAGAAAGCTCTGGCGCTGTCGCCTGACGATGCCCACATCATGGACAGCATGGGTTGGGTGATGTTCCGCCAGAACGATCTGGAGGGCGCCCTGAAATTCCTGCGCAAGGCGTACGCCATCCGGCGCGAAGCCGATATCGGCGCCCATCTGGGCGAGGTGCTCTGGAGCACTGGCCAACGTGACGAAGCCCGCGCCATCTGGCGAGACGTCAAAGCGCGCGAGCCCGACAACACCACGCTGCAAGAGACCCTGTCGCGGCTGAATGTGGCGCTCTGAACGCCCCGGGTCTGCGCGCATCCTGGCGGGGGTTCCTGCCGGGTTGCTGATGTCGTCGTGGCTCGCCGCCTGTGCCGTGCCGATGCCGCGCCCCCCAGAGCCCGCCGCGGTACCGACGAGCGTCGAGGCGCCCCGCCGCTGGGACGGTCGCTTTTCGGTTGTCATGCAGGCTCCGGGAGCCGAAGGCCGCACCGATGCGGCCATGGGTCGCTTCATGCTGATCTCGACCCCAACACCCCTCGGACGCGAACTCTCGCTCGAGCTGCGCTCGCCCTTCGGCCAGGTGCTGGCCAGCGGTTCGCATGCGCGCGGTGGCCGCTCGCGCCTGACCCTGTCCGATGGCCGCACCCTTGCGGCCGACACCCTGGACGGGGTGCTCGAGCAGGCGCTCGGCTGGCCGCTGCCGGTTGAGCGACTGCCCGACTGGCTCGAGGACCGCTTCGATCGCATCACCGATCGGGACGCCGCTGGCGCCATCGTCACCGCGCTGGACAGTGGCTGGCGAATCGAGCGTGAACCGTTTCGCTGGTCCCTTGAGCGCGATGCGCCAAGCGGACGCCTGCGGGTGGTGCTCATCCTGGACCGCTGATTCACCTGCACTCATCGCATCCGGCCATGCTCACCGAAATCCTCAACGCGCCTGCCCCGGCAAAGCTGAACCTGTTTTTGCATGTCACCGGCCGCCGGGCCGATGGCTACCATGAGCTCGACACCGTCTTTCAGCTCATCGACCTGCAAGACCGCATCGACCTGAAGCGGCGCGACGACGGCCAGATCGTGCGCATCGGTGCCCTGCCTGGCGTGCCTGCCGAAGCCGATCTGACGGTTCGTGCCGCGCGCCGATTGCAGGAGCAGTCCGGCACCGCGCTGGGCGTGGAGATCCGGCTCGAGAAGTCGATCCCGATGGGCGGCGGCAGCTCGGACGCCGCCACCACCCTGCTCGCACTGAATCAGCTCTGGGGGCTCGGCCTGGATCACGATCAGCTGGCCACCATCGGGCTGAGCCTGGGTGCCGACGTGCCCTTCTTCATCTTCGGGCGCACCGCGCATGCCCGTGGTGTGGGTGAGCGACTGACCGCCATGGACCTGCCCCAGTCCTGGTTTGTGGTGGTGGCACCGCCGGTCAACGTCCCGACGGCGGCAATTTTCGCCGCGCCCGAATTGACAAGAAATTCACCGCCCTTCAAAATCGACGGTTCTTCGCAGGACTTATCGGTCTGGTCGGGTCGAAATGACCTTCAGCCGGTGGTCCTGAGGCGGTACCCGGAAGTGGCGTCGGCTATATCAGCGCTTGCAGGGTCCGCCAGCTCGATGGGGCTTGATCCTGCCCTCGTCCGGATGTCTGGGTCCGGGGCATGTGTCTTCTGCCCGGTTCCCTCGCAATCCCTGGCCGAGGAGCTGGCTGAGTCCATCCTGCGCAGTGAAGTCGGGTCGGTTCACGTCTGTCGCGGACTGTCCAGGCACCCGTTGGGGAGTCGCCAAGTTGGTTAAGGCACCGGATTTTGATTCCGGCATGCGAGGGTTCGAGTCCTTCCTCCCCAGCCCAGATTGAGATCCTGACGCCCATGCAACGTGCCACCCATGACCTGCCGGAAGCCCTCAGACCCGAAGGCCTGATGGTCTTCACCGGCAACTCCGTGCCCCGTCTGGCCGCTTCGGTGGCCGAGCATCTGGGCATCGGTCTGGGCAAGGCCGCGGTCGGGCGTTTCTCTGACGGTGAAGTGCTGGTCGAAATCCTCGAGAACGTCCGCGGCAAGGATGTCTTCGTGCTGCAGTCGACCTGCGCACCGACCAACGACAACCTCATGGAACTGATGGTCATGGTCGATGCGCTCAAGCGCGCCTCGGCCGGACGCATCACCGCCGCCCTGCCCTATTTCGGCTATGCCCGTCAGGATCGCCGCGTGCGCTCCTCGAGGGTGGCGATCAGCGCCAAGGTGGTGGCCAACATGCTGGAAGTCGC
This sequence comes from uncultured Burkholderiales bacterium, assembly GCA_903923345.1. Classification (GTDB taxonomy): domain Bacteria; phylum Pseudomonadota; class Gammaproteobacteria; order Burkholderiales; family Burkholderiaceae_E; genus UBA4615. The sequence goes on from CAIXXI010000245.1 coordinate 5,607, forward strand.
CGGGGTCGACCGCGTCCTGACCATGGACCTGCATGCCGACCAGATCCAGGGTTTCTTCGACATCCCAGTTGACAACATCTATGCCGCGCCGGTGTTGCTGGCCGACGTGGCCAGCAGTGCGCTCGTCGACCCGATCGTCGTGTCGCCCGATGTCGGCGGCGTCGTTCGGGCCCGGGCACTGGCCAAGCGCCTGGACACCGACCTGGCCATCATCGACAAGCGTCGCCCCAAAGCGAACGTCTCCGAAGTGATGAACATCATCGGTGAGGTCAAGGGCCGTACCTGCGTGATCATGGACGACATGGTCGACACCGCCGGCACGCTCACCAAGGCGGCCGATGCCCTCAAAGAACAGGGCGCCACCCGCGTGCTCGCCTATTGCACCCACCCGGTGCTGTCGGGCAATGCAGTCGATCGGGTGAGCCAGTCGGCACTGGACGAGCTGGTCGTCACCGACTCCATTCCGCTGTCTGCAGCCGGGCAAGCCTGCAGCAAGATCCGCGTGATCAGCTGTGCCCAACTGCTGTCCGAGACCATCCTTCGAATCAACCGCGCCGACTCCGTGTCGTCGCTGTTTCTCGACGAATGACCTGAACGCGCCCTGCTGAATTTCGCAGGCGCATGTGTTTTCCTGCAGACGTTTTCTCGCCTGCAGTCCGACCCCGGTCAAATGGGGTGAATCGACCCGCAGCAATGCGGATTCCGTTGCCCCATCACAGGATGGGTCGACTGCCAGGCGCTCTGGTCGCGGAGACCTGGCTTATTGAAAAGGAGTTGCGATGAAAGTTGTCGCCAAAGCACGTACTGCGCAAGGATCGGGTGCGAGCCGCCGACTGCGCCATGCCGCGAAAGTTCCCGGCATCATCTACGGTGGAAACACCGAGCCCGCCTCGATCGAGATCGATCACAACCCGCTGTATCACTCACTTCGGGTCGAAGCCTTCCATTCGTCCATCCTGGACATGGAACTCGACGGCAAGACCGAAAAAGTGCTGCTGCGTGATGTCCAGTGGCATGCCTACAAACCGCAAGTCATGCATGTCGACTTCCAGCGCGTTGCCGCTGACCAGAAGATCCACATGAAAGTGCCGCTGCACTTCATCAATCAGGACACCTCGCCTGCGGTGAAGATCACGGCAGCAATCGTGAGCCATGTGCTCACCGAAATCGATGTCAGCTGCCTGCCGGCCCACTTGCCCGAGTTCATCACGGTCGACCTGGCCAACCTCACCGCCGGCCATCCGCTGCACCTGAACGATGTGACCTTGCCCGAGGGGGTCACACCCATCGTCCACGGCAACCCCAACCCGGTGCTGGTCATCGCGACGGTGAAGGGTGGCGCCGCGGAAGGCGAGGAACCGGCAGCCGCTGCCAAGGCTGCTCCGGCCGCCAAGGCGCCTGCGAAGAAGTAAGCCTCAAACGACGCCGAGGGCCGGTTCATCCGGACCTCGTGTCGGATGCCAGCACGCCCGGGCTTCGGCCTGGGCGTTTTGCACTCTGAGCACGCCCGATGTCCCGCCTGAACGGCCACCTGCAATCCGATGAATGCAATCCGCCTGATCGTCGGTCTGGGCAACCCCGGCACCGAGCATGAAACCGACCGACACAACGCCGGGTTCTGGTTCGTCGACCAGCTTGCACAGGCCCATGGTGGCAGCTGGCGCACCGAATCCCGATTCTTCGGTGAGGTCGCCCGCATTGCCATCGACCATCAGGATGTGTGGCTGCTCAAGCCGTCGACCTACATGAACCGTTCAGGCCAGTCGGTTTCGGCGCTGGCCCGCTTTTACCGGATCACGGCGGAGGCACTGCTCGTCGCTCACGATGAACTCGATCTGCCTCCGGGTGCGGTGAAGCTCAAGCGCGGCGGCGGCAGCGGCGGTCACAATGGCCTGAAGGACATCACCTCGGCCATGGGCGGCCCCGACTACTGGAGGCTGCGCATTGGCATCGGTCATCCACGTGACCTCTACCCGGGCCGGCAGGTGATCGACTTCGTCCTGGCCAGACCGTCACGCAGCGAGCAAGAATCCATCGACACGCGCATGCGGGCTGCCCTCGACATCATCCCCTTGCTGGTTGCCGGTCAGACCGAGCGGGCGGGCCAGAAACTGCACACCGCCCCACCGGCCGGATGAGGCCGTGACCCTTCCCCCGGCGCGCCGCGCAACCCACGACGCGCAGCCCAAAACACAAGGTCTGGCCGACATCGGCGTGCTGGCAGTCGTGCTCGGCATTCTCTACGCAAGCCTGGCCCGGCCTGGGCGCATCGACTGCAGCCAGGCGCTGGCAACCCTGCTGCGTGAATCGATGGCGTTGTCAGGGTCGGACCTGATCGGCAATGTGTTTGCCTATCTGCTGCTGGGCGCAAGCGCCGCCCTGGCCTGGCAACAGCGCCGACATGGCCGACAGCCCACACCGGGTGACCATGCAGCCGCTGCCGCGGTCGCGATCGGGTTGGCGGCACTGCTGTCGTTCTCGATGGAAGCGGCGCAGTCGTGCCTGAGCGGGCGCACCTCTTCGGCGGTCGACCTGCTCAACAACACGCTCGGTGCCGGCCTGGGCTGGCTCCTGATCGTTCTGGGACACCCGGTGTGGCACGGGCTGGTGCATCGCTCAAGCGGCAAGGCCATCGACCGACGGCTCCTGGTCGTGGTCGTGCTGGCCAGCCTGGCCTGGTTGATCGCCCAGAGCGCACCCTGGATCCCTTCATTTGCTGCCGACACCCTCCGCCTGAAGCTGCTCGGTCTGATCACCCAGTCAAAAGACATTGCCAGAACCGGGCAGCTCGAT
>CAIXXI010000246.1 GCA_903923345.1 uncultured Burkholderiales bacterium
CTGTCTGCAATTTCCCGACCCTGCGCGATGCGGTCGACACCGTCATTGAAAGCATCCAGCTGGGCGTGCCGGTTGCCCGCAGTGAATTCCTGGACGCAGTGACCATCCGCGCGCTCAACGCCCACAGCCATACCACCTTGCGCGAAGCGCCCACGCTGTTCTTTGAGTTCCATGGCTCGACCAGCTCGGTGCGTGACCAGGCGGCCATCGTCCAGGAGATCGCCACGTCCAAGGGCGGCCAGGACTTCGAATGGGCGACCCAGCCTGAAGACCGCACGCGGCTCTGGAACGCCCGCCACAATGCCTATTTCGCCTGCCTGCAGTTGCGACCCGGCTGCCGCGCGATCTCGACCGACACCTGCGTCCCGATCTCGCGCCTGACCGAGTCGATCACCGGTGCGCGGGCCATCCTCGATACCGCGAATTTTCCGACTGCGCTGCTGGGCCATGTGGGCGATGGCAATTTCCATGCGGTGCTGCTGATCGATCCGGACAACGCACAGGAAGTTGCTGATGCCGAGCGACTGAACGACGAGATCGTGCGTTTGGCGATTGCCATGGATGGCACCTGCACTGGCGAGCATGGCATCGGCTTGCACAAGATCGGCTTTCTGGTCGAGGAGGCCGGCGAAGATGCGATCGAGTTGATGCGCGGCATCAAGCGCACCTTCGACCCGCTGGGCATCCTGAATCCCGGCAAGATTTTCAGGGCCTGAGGCGCGACGCCTCGGACCTGCAACACGCGTTGCCCGCGCTCCGGTGCGTACGGCCCTCGATCCCGGCGACCTGGCCGCATCGCCAGACCCGATCGCGCATGCCGCCCCGGGCTGGCAGGCACGCCTGGAATTGAAGTTTGCCCCTGGCCATGGGGCGACACGCCTGGTCCATAATCGCCACGAAGGCCCGCTGCGCCTGATCCGGGCGCTGCCTCTGCCCGACGGCCGCTGTCAGGCGGTCATCGTGCATCCGCCGGGTGGGCTGGTGGGTGGCGATCGACTCGACCTCGACATCACGCTCGAAGACGGTGCGCAGGTGCTGTGCACCACGCCTGGCGCACAGAAGTGGTACCGCGCGGCCCGTGATGGTGCGCGGGCCCGCACACGCATCACGGCGGGCACCGGTAGCCGCATTGAATGGTTGCCGCAACCGACGCTGGTCTACGACGCCGCGCAGGTTGACCAGACGCTGTCGATCGACCTGGCGCCCGATGCCCGCATGATCGGATGGGAGTGCCTGGTGCTGGGGCGTGCCGCGATGGGGGAACGCTTCTTGCATGGGTTTTTGCGCCAAAGCGTGAGCGTGTCCGTGGCCGGTACGCCGGTCTGGGCCGAACGCACTGCGGTGGCCGCCAGCGATCGCTTGTTCGCCTCGCCGCTTGGATGGGGTGGGCGCACGGTGGCCTGCACCGTCTGGGCTGTGGCGGCAGGCGGACTGATCTCTGACGAGAGCCGTGAGGCCTGGCGTGTGTTGATCGCGCAGCATGCTGCGTCGAAGGCCGGTGAACGGGTGCGCTTCGAGGGCGGGGTCAGCCGTGTGGCCCCGGGTCTGATGATGGCGCGGCTGCTGGCCGACGATGCCGAGGTGGTGATGACCGTGGCGCAGGGCCTGTGGGCCTGCGTGCGGCCTTCAGTGCTCGGGGCCGGCAGCGAGGTACCGCGCATCTGGGCAACCTGATCTGGGCGACCTGATCTGGGCAACCTGATCCGGACGATCTGTTCGGCCACGCCGCAGCGTGCGATTGAAGTTTGATTGATTGATTTCGACCAGGACGACCGCGATGGATCTGTCACCCCGAGAAAAGGACAAGCTGCTGATCTTCACCGCCGCACTGCTCGCCGAGCGGCGACGGGCGCGCGGCTTGAAGCTCAACTATCCCGAAGCAGTCGCCTTCATCACCGCAGCGGTGCTTGAAGGTGCACGCGACGGCCGCACCGTGGCCGATCTGATGCACTACGGCACGACCCTGCTGAGCCGCGAGGATGTGATGGAGGGGGTGGCCGAGATGATTCCGGACATTCAGGTCGAGGCGACCTTTCCCGATGGCACCAAGCTCGTGACCGTGCACCACCCTGTGAGCTGAGACATGACACCTGGCGAACTGCTCGTCGAAGACGGCGAGATCGAACTCAATGCGGGCCGACCCCGCATCACCCTGACGGTGCGCAACACCGGCGACCGGCCGATCCAGGTCGGCTCGCACTATCACTTCGGTGAGACCAACGCGGCACTGGAATTCGACCGTGATGCGGCCCGAGGGCATCGCCTCGACATCGCATCCGGAACCGCTGTGCGCTTTGAGCCCGGCCAGTCCCGAACCGTCGACCTGATCCCTTTTGCCGGTGATCGCAGGGTCTACGGCTTCAGGCAGATGGTGATGGGGCCGCTCGATACCCCTTCTGGAAAGGCCTGACCATGGCGAAGCTCTCGCGCCGCGCGTATGCGGAAATGTATGGCCCGACCACCGGCGACCGGCTTCGGCTGGCCGATACCGACCTGTTCATCGAGGTCGAGGCTGACCACACGGTCTACGGTGAGGAGGTCAAGTTCGGCGGCGGCAAGGTGATCCGCGACGGCATGGGTCAGGGCCAGCGTCTGGCGGCTGAAGTCGTCGACACGGTCATCACCAATGCGCTGATCGTCGATGCGATCACCGGCATTGTGAAAGCCGATGTCGGCTTGAAAAATGGCCGCATTGCAGCCATCGGCAAGGCCGGCAATCCGGATATCCAGCCCGGCGTGACCCTGTCGATCGGCGCGGCCACCGAGGTGATTGCAGGCGAGGGCCTGATCCTGACCGCAGGCGGCATCGACACCCACATCCACTTCATCTGCCCGCAGCAGATCGAGGAGTCGCTGGCCTCGGGCATCACCACCATGATCGGTGGCGGAACCGGCCCGGCCACCGGCACGAACGCGACCACGGTCACGCCCGGCCCCTGGCATCTGGCGCAGATGCTCAAGGCGGCCGACGGCTTTGCGATGAACATCGGTTTCACCGGCAAGGGCAATGTCTCCTTGCCCGGCCCGCTGGCCGAGCAGATCGAGGCCGGCGCGATCGGCCTGAAGCTGCACGAAGACTGGGGCACCACGCCAGCTGCAATCGACAACTGCCTGGCCGTGGCCGACAGCTACGACGTGCAGGTCGCCATCCACACCGACACCCTCAACGAATCCGGCTTCGTTGAAGCCTCGATCGCCGCGATGAAGGGCCGCGTGATCCACACCTATCACACCGAAGGTGCGGGCGGCGGCCACGCGCCGGACATCATCAAGGTGGTCGGTGAGTCGAATGTGTTGCCCTCGTCGACCAATCCCACACGCCCCTACACGGTCAACACCCTCGACGAACACCTGGACATGCTGATGGTCTGCCATCACCTGGATCCGGCGATCGCCGAAGACCTGGCCTTTGCCGAGAGCCGAATCCGCCGCGAAACCATCGCGGCCGAGGATGTGCTGCACGATCTGGGCGCGATCTCGATGATGTCGTCGGACAGCCAGGCGATGGGCCGGCCCGGAGAAGTGATCCTTCGCACCTGGCAGACCGCCCACAAGATGAAGCAGCAGCGTGGGCCGCTGGTTATCGATGCCGATCGCCAGGACGGCGCCCGCAACGACAACTGGCGCGCCAAGCGCTACATCGCCAAATACACCATCAATCCGGCGATCACCCATGGCATCGCCCATGAAGTGGGGTCGGTCGAGGTAGGCAAGTGGGCCGATCTGGTGCTGTGGCGCCCCGGTTTCTTCGGCGTCAAGCCCTCGATCATCATCAAGGGCGGTACGATCTCGATGGCCCTGATGGGCGACCCGAACGCCTCGATACCCACGCCACAGCCCGTGCATTACCGGCCGATGTTCGGTGGCTTTGGCGGCGCGCTGGCCGCAGGGTCACTCACCTTCGTGTCTCAGGCTGCGCTTGCGGCCGGTATCGGCGAGCGACTGGGTCTGGCCAAGCCGCTGGTTGCGGTCAAGGGCATCCGCACGCTGCGCAAGCAGGATCTGGTGCTCAATGGCTACACGCCGGTGATGGAGGTTGATGCCGAGACCTACGAGGTGCGTGCCGACGGTCAACTGCTCACCTGCGAGCCCGCGACCAGCCTGCCGATGGCGCAGCGTTATTTCCTTTTCTGAACGGGGTATCTCGATGGCCATGATGATGGCGCAGTCGCTGGCGCCGGCAGGACGTGCCGCCGATGAGGTGGTCGAACTCGCCTTTGAGCACCGCGAACGGTCTCGATTCCGTGCCGCGCTGTTGTCGGGCGAGGCCATCGGTGTTGACCTGCCCACCGGCACCTTGCTGCGCCATGGTGATCGCCTGCTGCTGAGCGATGGCCGTGTGGTGGCCATCGAGGCTGCAGCGGAGGACCTGCTCGAAGTGCATGCACACGATGCCCTGCAACTGGCCCGGATCGCGTATCACATCGGCAATCGCCATGTGCCGGTTCAGATCGGTTCCGGCTGGCTGCGATTGCTGCCCGACCATGTGCTGCAGTCGATGATCGAGCGGCTCGGCGGCCATGTGCATCGGGTCAGCGAAGGCTTTCAGCCCGAGTCGGGTGCCTATGGTCACAGCCATGTGCACCATCAGCACGATGATCAGGGGCATGGCGGGCGCATCCATGTATTCGATGCACGGCACGAGCATGGCCACGACCACGGCCATGCCGCGCACGAACATGGGCATGGCCATGCCCACGACCATGCCCACGGCCCTGGCTGCGGACATCCGTCGTCGTCAGGCGCCTGAGTGCCTGCATGGGCCTTCCGATTGCACTGCTCCAGCTCGCCAGCCCGGCCTTGCCGATCGGTGGCTACAGCTATTCGGGCGGACTTGAATGGGCGATTGAATCTGCTCAGGTCCATGATGAGGCGAGTGCGGCGCAATGGATCAGCGATGCCCTGCAGCTCACCATCGCCCGCTTCGATGCGCCCTTGATGCTGGCCGCATTGCAAACGGTGCGCCGTGCGCGTGAGGTGGCTGAAGAAGCGGGCCAAGCTCGAGAGGCTGGTCCGGTCATGGACGCCCTGCGAACATTGAATGATGCGGCGCGGGCCGCCCGAGAGACCGAGGAGTTGCGGCTGGAGTCGCAGCAGATGGGCTACTCACTGGGCCGCTGGCTGGCGGCAGTCTGCCCTGAGCCGCAGGCCGATGAGCAGGTCTCCACTCTTCTTGATCCGCTGACCCTGCCGGTGGCCTGGGCGCTGGCGTGCGACCGTCTGGCACTGGACGATCAGGACGCCCTGCTCGGTTACTGCTGGACCTTCCTGGAAAATCAGGTGATGGTATTGATGAAGGCGCTGCCGATGGGGCAGATCGCCGCACAGCGCCTGCTGCGGGGCCTGCATGGCGAGTTGGCTCGGGCCGTCGAATCAGCCCGGACCTTGAGCCGCGAAGACTGGTCCAGCGCAGCCCCTTTGCTGGCGGTCGCCTCCTCGAAGCATGAATCCCAGTATTCCCGTCTGTTCAGATCCTGACCTCAATCAACGACCCACAACATGAGCCCATCTCCCAGTCCCCATGGTCCCCTTCGCGTCGGCATCGGCGGGCCGGTCGGCTCGGGCAAGACGGCGCTGACCCTGGCCCTGTGTCAGCGTCTTCGCGATCGCTACGAGATCGCTGCCGTCACCAACGACATCTATACCCGTGAAGACGCCGAGTTCCTGGTCAAGCATGATGCGCTGCCCAAAGAGCGCATCCTGGGCGTGGAGACGGGCGGGTGTCCGCACACCGCGATTCGCGAAGACGCCTCGATCAACCTCGAGGCGGTCGATCGGCTGGTGCGGGCCTTTCCGCAATTGCAGATCGTCTTCGTCGAGTCCGGCGGCGACAACCTCGCTGCCACCTTCTCGCCCGAACTGTCCGACCTCACCCTCTATGTGATCGATGTGGCGGCCGGCGAAAAGATTCCGCGCAAGGGCGGTCCGGGCATCATGAAGTCCGACCTGCTGGTCATCAACAAGATCGATCTGGCGCCGTATGTCGGGGCCTCGCTCGAGGTGATGGAGCGTGACGCCCGGACCATGCGCGGCGTGCGGCCTTTCGTGTTTTCGAACCTCAAGGAAGGCCGCGGTCTGGACGAGATCATTGCGTTCATCGAAGATCGCGGCTTGCTCGCATCAAGCTGATTCAAACCTGACCGGGATACCTGCCATGAAACACAGCCTCCGATTCATCGCGTCTGCCACTGCACTCGGTGCCGCCGCCTCACCGGCCTTTGCACACGAAGGCCATGAGACCACCGGCCTGCTGGCCGGCATGCTGCACCCGGTTACCGGTGCGGACCATCTGCTGGTGACCCTCGGGCTGGGTCTGCTCGCCGGGCTGGTCTCGACGCTTCAGGTCGGCGGCAAGCCCGCTGCCGGGGCAGCAGGGCGCCTCGCGCTGGCCGTCGTCCTGGGTGCGTGCGCTGGTGTGATGCTGGTCAGTGTCGGGCTGGTGGGTCAAACCCTGTCGGCCCTGGCCGAACCGGCTGCGGCACTGGGTCTGCTGGTGATCGCCCTGATGCTGGCGGGTGCCGAGCGCTTGAGCCCCCGCATGCTGGCGTTCGCGGCGGCAGCGGTCAGCCTGCCGCACGGGTTGCTGCATGGCCTGGAATCACAGGGTCCGGCATTTCTGGCCGGCTTGGTGTTGACCAGCCTGATGCTCTTTGCAGCAGGCAGCCTGCTGGGCCGACAGATCGCCTCTCGAGGTGTACAGAGCGCCATGCGGCTGCGTCACCTGACCGCGGCCGGTTTTGCAGGCCTGGGCATGCTGCTGGTCGGGATGCCGGTCTGATTCGACTGCACGGCCGATGCAGTCCATCCCAAGAGGTTTCGAGCAGATCATCGAGGGCACCCCGATTGCGCTCGTCGAACTGGATCTGCAACGCCGCTACACCTGGATTCACCATTCCTCGTTCGGTTTGACGCCGGCCGATGTCGCCGGACGCAATGCCTTCGAGGTTTTCGAGGACCCGACCGAGGCCGCCCGGTTCGACTCGATGGTCGCGCAGGTGCTGGAGACGGGCCGGCCGGTTCGCGGTGAGCTGCCCATAAGCCTGCACAGCGTTTCCCGATACTTCGACGTCTCGCTCAATCTCCTCACGGATCAGGCCGGTGCCGCAGTCGGGGTGTCCGGCGTGGTCTTCGAGATCACCGAGAGACGGCGTGCGGAGGCGGCTTTGCAGGAAGCCGACCGTCGCAAGGACGAGTTCATTGCCTTGCTGGCCCATGAGTTGCGCGGCCCGCTCGCGCCCACGCGCAATCTGGTCACGCTGCTGATGCGCGATCCCGAACTGCAGGCGGCCCAGCCTCGACTGGCAATGGTCGACCGTCATATCGGACACATGGCCCGACTGATTGATGACCTGCTGGATGTCTCGCGGATCGAAAACGACACGATCCCGCTGCGGCGCCGGACCTTCGATCTGTTCAAGCTGCTGCGAAACGTCGTCAGTGCGTCGCGGCTGATCTCTCAAGAGACCGGAATATCGATCACCCTGGATTTGCCTGAAGGGGAGGCACTGATTCACGCCGACCCGAACCGCATCGGGCAGGTGGTCACGAACCTCATGAGTAATGCGCGCAAGTTCACCCCGGTTGATGGCCACATCACGGTGACGGCTGAAGCGGCAGCAGGGATGGCCCGCTTCCGGGTCCGTGATACCGGGGTGGGCATTCCAGCAGAGCACCTTGATCGAATATTCGATCGATTCCGCCAGTTCAGCGTGCAGGATCGCCCGGAGTTCGATGGCCTTGGACTGGGGCTGTACCTGTCCCGACGGCTGGTCCAGATGCACGAAGGCAGCATCGAGGCGCACAGTGACGGCCTGGGCCGGGGCAGCCGTTTTTCCGTCTCGTTGCCACTGGCCAGCGAACCCGATCGCTCTCCAGCGAAATCGAATCAGTCAGACATCGTCGGTCATCGGCTCAAGGTGCTGGTGGTCGACGACAGCCGGGATTCAGCCGACAGCCTGAGCTTGTTGCTTCAGGCTCAAGGACACGAAGTGAACACTGCGTACGACGGATTGAAGGGGCTGGCGGCCTGCGAGCGCCTGCAACCTCACGCGGTGGTTATGGACATCCGGATGCCCCGGATGGATGGATTCGAGCTGGCGCATCGCATCCGCAGTGAGCACTGGGGCCGCGCGATGCTGCTGGTGGCGCTCAGTGGCCTGGGGCCTTCGCACGATGCGCGAAGCCGGCAAACCGACCTGATCGATGTTCACATGACCAAGCCGGCCGACCTCGATCAGCTCTACCGCCTGCTCGATGAGCGCGGTCAGCGGCTTGCAGGAATCAGCTGACCGCACACGCCGGGCGGGCGCTCAGCGTTTGTAGCGTTTGGGCACGAAGGGCAGTTTGACCGGCGCAACCGCCGGGCGCTTGTCGCGCACCGAGGCCCGCAGCGTCGCACCACCGGACAGTGCATCCGATTGCACCCAGGCCATCAGGATCGGTCTGCCCAGCGAAGGCGAGACCGTGCCGCTGCTCACCTCGCCGACCACTGCATCGCTTGCATCGAGCAATTGGACATGCGCCCGGATCGGGATTGCGTCAGACGATTGCAGTCCGATCAGCTTTCGCGAAACCCCCTGGTCGAGTTGAGCCAGCACGGTGGCCGCGCCGGGAAACCCTCCGGCCTTGTTCCCGCCGCTGCGGCGAGACTTCGGAATTGCAAACGCCAGTCCGGCTTCGACCGGCGAGGTCTGAGGGCTGATGTCGCTGCCATGCAGCGGCAAACCGGCTTCCAGCCTCAGGGTGTCCCGGGCGCCCAGGCCGACCGGCGCGACCCGCGGGTCGGCGAGCATGCGGCGCACGATTGCCTGCGCGCGATCGGTCGGGATCGAGATCTCATAGCCGTCCTCGCCGGTATAGCCTGAGCGGGTGGTCATGCAGACCGCCCCATCGAGCACCAGTTCGCGCGCCTGCATGAAGGTCATGGTGGCCGCCTGCGCATCGAACTGAGCCAGCACCGCCTCGGCCTGCGGGCCTTGCAGCGCAATCAGGGCCGCGTCGACCCAATCGATCTCGAGCCCCGGGCACAGCGCGGTCAGGCGCGCGAAATCGGCATCCCGATTGCCGGCATTGACCACCATGCGCACTTCATCGCCGCCATTGACCAGCATCAGGTCGTCCTCGATGCCGCCCTGATCATTGAGCAGATACGAGTACTTCTGCAGGGCGAGCGGCCAGCCGTCGAAGTCGATGGGCAGGGCGGCTTCGAGTTCGCGCTGCAGGGTGGCGCGATCACCGTCGCGCGCCCGAATGCGCAACTGTCCCATGTGCGACACATCGAACAGGCCAGCCTGTTCACGGGTGTGCAGGTGCTCGGCCTTGAGGCCGGCCGGATACTGGATCGGCATGTCGTAGCCCGCGAAGGGGCCGAACTTCGCACCGAGCTCGCGGTGCAGGGCGTCCAGCACAACCTGTTTGATGGCGCTCATTGGCGGGCCCTGTCAATTGGGTTCGAGCTCATCGTGGTTCAGGCGTAATCAGCGATCGGCGGGCAGGTGCAGATCAGATTGCGATCGCCTGCCGCGTTGTCGATGCGCTTCACATGCGGCCAGAACTTGGCCTCGCGCACCCAGGGCAGCGGGTAGACCGCCTGCTCGCGCGAGTAGGCATGCGGCCAGTCGCCCATCGCCTCAGTGGCGGTGTGCGGTGCGTTGCGCAAGGGATTGTCCAGACGGTCCATCGCGCCGGACTTCACCTGCTCGATCTCGCCGGCGATCGCGATCATGGCGTCGCAGAAGCGGTCGAGTTCGGCCTTCGATTCGCTTTCGGTGGGCTCGACCATCAGCGTGTCGGCCACCGGAAACGACAGCGTGGGCGCATGAAAGCCGTAGTCCATCAGCCGCTTGGCGATGTCTTCGGCGGTGATGCCGCATTCGCCTTTCAGGTGGCGCACATCGAGGATGCATTCATGCGCGACCCGGCCATTGGCGCCGGTGTAGAGGATCGGGAAGTGACCCTTCAGGCGCTGGGCCACATAGTTGGCATTGAGGATGGCCGCTTCGGTCGCGGCCCGGATGCCTGAGGCACCCATCATGCGGATATACATCCATGAGATGGTGGTGATCAGGGCGCTGCCAAACGGCGCCGACGAGACGCTGTTGGCCTGGTCGGGTGCATCGAAGGGATCGCTGGCCAGGTGCGGTGCCAGGTGCGCCGCGACCGCGATCGGGCCCATGCCCGGCCCGCCGCCGCCATGCGGGATGCAGAAGGTCTTGTGCAGGTTCATGTGGCAGACATCCGCACCGATGTCGCCGGGGCGGGTCAGGCCGGCCTGCGCATTGAGGTTGGCCCCGTCCATGTAGACCTGACCGCCGGCCTCATGGACTGCCGCGCAGACGTCGCGGATCGTGGCTTCGAACACGCCGTGCGTCGAAGGGTAGGTGACCATCAGGGCACACAGCGCATCCCGGTGCAGGGCGATCTTGGCGTGCAGATCGGCTGTGTCGATGTTGCCGTCACTGTCGCAGGCAACCACCGCGATCTTCATGCCCATCATCTGCGCACTGGCCGGATTCGTGCCATGGGCCGATGAAGGAATCAGGCAGACATCCCGATGGCCCTGGCCGCGCGCGGTCTGCCAGTGCCGGATCGCAAGCAGCCCGGCATATTCGCCTTGCGCACCCGAGTTGGGCTGGAAACTGACCGAGTCGAAGCCGGTGATCTCAGCCAGCCACTGGCCAAGTTGCTCGAGCATCAGCGTGTAGCCCTGTGCCTGGTCGCGCGGTGCGAACGGATGGATCGCTGCGAACTTCGGCCAGGTGACCGGCGCCATCTCGGCTGCGGCATTGAGCTTCATCGTGCACGAGCCCAGCGGAATCATCGAGTGCACCAGCGAGATGTCGCGATTTTCCAGGCGCTTCAGGTAACGCACGAATTCGGTTTCGCTGCGATACCGGTTGAAGACCGGATGGGTGAGCACGGCCGAGTCGCGCCGCAGCGAAGCCGGAATCGAGTGCGGCTCGACGCCGACGCGCCCGTCTGCAGACATCGTCTGGGGATTGGGTCGGCTGCCGGTCAGGACATAGGCGATGTCGGCGATATCGTCCAGGCCCACGGTTTCGTCCAGTGCGATGGCGATCCGACCATCCGGCAGC
>CAIXXI010000247.1 GCA_903923345.1 uncultured Burkholderiales bacterium
GACATCGGCAACATCCGCAGGCGACGATGCCTGCGCTGCCAGCGACTCGGTCGCTTCGCGGCAGGCCTGACGGACCTGCTCATCACTCAGACCGAGAATGGCTGCCATGCCACCGGCACCCACTGGAACGGCTTCCTGCATCGCCTGTGCTCTGAGCCGAACCAGGCGGATGGCTTCGGCGGGTTCGAAGGCTTGGGCGGCCGTCAGTGCGGTGTATTCACCCAGACTGTGACCGGCCATCACGACGGCCTGCGCACCACCCGCCTGACACCAGGCCAGATGCGAGGCCAGTCCGGCCAGCAGCATGGCTGGCTGGGTATTGACCGTCAGGCTGAGTGATTCGGCGGGACCTTGGGCTATTAGCTGCGACAAGGGTTCACCGAGCGCTTCATCCGCCGCACGGATCAGCTCGCCCACTGCGGGAATCGCACTCAGCGAATCGAGCATGCCAACAGCCTGGGAGCCCTGGCCTGGAAACAGAAATGCAAGCTTCATCGATGAAAGGATCAGATCAGGAGATTAAGAACACAGCTGAGGGAATGGCTTCAAAGACCCAGTCGGGTGGTCAGAATTGAACCAGGGCCGCGCCCCAGGCAAAACCACCACCCACGCCTTGCAGCATCACCCGATGCCCCGGCTGGATGCGGCCATCGCGCATGGCCACATCCAGGGCCAGCGGCACCGAAGCGGCCGACGTGTTGGCATGACGATCGACCGTCACCACGACACGATCGGGCGAGATACCGAGCTTGCGGCCCGTGGCTTGAAGGATCCGGACATTGGCCTGATGCGGAATCAGCCAGTCGATATCGCTCACTGAGAGGCCGACTGCTGCCACGGTTTCACGAGCGACTTCGTCGAGCACGGTCACTGCCAGCTTGAAGACCGCCTGTCCGTCCATCGTCAGGAAAGGATGCCCGATGACCTGGCCATGAGAGACGCTGCCGGCCGTGCGAAGGATCGACTCGTGCCGACCGTCAGCGTGCAACTTGGAAGCCAGAATGCCTGGGGTGTTGCTGGCCGAGAGCACCACCGCACCGGCACCGTCCCCGAACAGCACACAGGTTCCGCGATCCTGCCAGTCGAGGATTCGGGAAAAGGTTTCTGCACCGATCACCAGGGCGTGTCGTGCTGCGCCGGTCCGGATCATGGAGTCTGCGACCGCCAGCCCGTAGACGAATCCCGAGCAGACTGCCTGCACATCGAAGGCCGCGCCGCCGGCGATACCGAGTTCGCGCTGAATCAGGCAAGCCGTGCTCGGAAAGATGAAATCGGGGGTCGAGGTCGCGACGATGATCAGATCGATCTGGGCCGCATCCAGCCCGCTGGCCTCAAGTGCAGCACGGGCAGCCCGAGCCCCCAGCACCGAGCTGCTGACCTCCGGGCCTGCCAGATAACGCTGGCGAATGCCGGTGCGGGCAACGATCCAGTCATCGGAGGTCTCGACACCCTCAAGTGCGAGTTCAGCAGCCAGCGTGGCATTGTCGACACAGCGCTCAGGCAGGGCGCTGCCGGTGCCGACGATTCGGGAATAGACGGGGGCTTGGGCGATCACGGGATGTGACTCGGTCAGAAGAACGTCAATTTTCAGGAGGCGGCGATCAGACCGCGCCTGCCCGGATGCCCGAGCGCCAGGATGCCGTCACGCAGTGACCCTCGAATGAGGCATGGCATCGGAGATTCGCTTGAGCAGCCCGTTGCGCGACGCATCATACCCGCGACGGATGGCCTGTTCGAAGCCGAATGCATCCGAGGAGCCGTGGCTCTTGATCACGATGCCCCGCAGCCCGATCAGGCTGGCACCATTGTAGCGACGATGATCGACCCGATTCTTGAAGCGCTTGAGGACCGGGTAAGCCAGCAGTGCGATCGCTTTGGACAACAGCCCGCGGGTGAACTCCTCGCGGATGAATCCGGACAGCATCTGCGCCAGGCCTTCTGTTGTCTTGAGCGCGACATTGCCAACAAAGCCATCACA
>CAIXXI010000248.1 GCA_903923345.1 uncultured Burkholderiales bacterium
AGCTGCCGACTCAGCAGGCCGCCGAGCTCATACGGCAGCGCGATGAGTGCGAAGTCGAGCTGGCCTTCACGAATTTGATCGAGCAGTTTGGCGCTGGTGTCCTCGCGCAGTGCGATGCGCAGGGCTGGATGGCGCTCCCGGCTGGTTCGCAGCATGACTGGCAGCAGGAACGGGGCGACCGTCGGGATGGCGCCCAGTCTGATGAGCCCGCTCATCGGGTCGGAGGCGGCCTGCGCCTCTTCGAGCAGGTCATGCGCCATGGACAGCAGCATGTGTGCGCGGCTCACCACCGCGCTGCCGGCAGGTGTCATTCTGACCTGCTGCCGGTCGCGTTCGACCAGTCTGGCGTCGAGCTGCCGCTCGAGCTCCTGAATGCCGCCCGACAGGGTGGATTGGGTCACATGGCAGACCTGTGCGGCCTGGGTGAAATTCAGCGTCTCGGCGAGGGACACGAGATAGCCCAGTTGCCGCAGGGAGGGCAGGCGCGACACAGACTGCACGCGCTGTGCGCGGAGGGCTGTTGAAGGCATTTCAGTGGATCGAGTCAGATGGATTATCGGAAAATCCGATTATAACAATCGCAATTATCCGTTGGAGCGATTGATTCCCCATCCCCACACTTCACTTCTCAGGACACGTTTCACACATCAACCCGGTCCTTTCAGGAGCCCTTCATGAGCACTCAGGCAGCCCCAATTCAGTCCGTCACGATTCAGAACCTCGAGTCCGCCTTCGCAGGGGAGTCGATGGCCCACATCAAATACCGCTACTTCGCCAGGATCGCCCGGGAGGCGGGGGACGAGGCCACCGCAGCCATTTTCGAAACCACCGCAGACCAGGAGGTGCAGCATGCTTTTGGTCACCTCGATCTGCTCTACCCGAAAGCGAACCTGACGCCGGCACGCGCGCTCGAATTGGCCATCGAAGGCGAGACCTACGAATACACCGAGATGTATCCGAAGTTTCGTCACCTCGCGATCGAAGAAGGCCAATCCAGTGCGGTGGCGGAATTCGATGAGCAGATTGCCGAGAGCCGGGGACATGCCGAAGCCTTTCGCGCGGTGCTCGAAAAGGCTGCCAAGCGGTTTGCCGCACTGGCGAAAGTTGAGGAACGCCACGCCAACCACTATCGTGCGGCGCTGAGCCAAAAAGGAGCAACTCGATGAAGACCTATCTGTGTGTGGTGTGCGGTTTTGTGTATGACGAGGCCGCTGGCCGTCCGGAAGACGGCATCGCGCCGAATACCCTGTGGGCCGACGTGCCGGCTGACTGGGCCTGCCCTGAGTGCGGTGTCGCGAAGGTCGACTTCGAAGTGGTGGAAATCTGATGGGCTTTGCCGCCGATCGCAGGAACTCCCGGCACCAGCCGACGAGGCCAGCCCTCAGCATGGCGGCGTAAGATCGCTCCTACGGAGGCACGGCAACGGTCCTCCGCTGCCGCCGGGCGAGGTCAGGCGGCACACACCCATTTCGAAGGAGAACCCCATGAAGCGATTCATCGCCGCAGTTGCTCTGTTGTCCCTGACCGGTGCCGTTCTGGCTCAGGCCACCTCCACCGCCCCGGCTGCCGCACCGTCCGCACCGCCCGCCGTTGTGCCTGCGCCCGCGCCGGCAGCACCTGCTGTTCAGGCACCCGCAGCGGCTGCGAGCAAGGATGCCGCACCCGCTGTCAAGCCGGCTGAGTCTGCGGGCGCCACCTGTGCCATGAACTCCAAGGAAAAGAAGCTCAGTGGTGCGGCCAAGAACAGCTTCATGAAGAAGTGCGAGAAGGACGCTGCGACGGTCTGCACCGATAAAGCGGCTGAAAAGAAGATCTACGGCGCGGCCAAGAACAGCTTCGTCAAGAAGTGCACCAAGGATGCTGTCGGTGCCTGAGTCAAATAGCCAGGCGCTGAGCGAGGCGGTCGCAAGCCTGCCTGAGTCCGAATTGCTCGAATCAATGGGCTTTGTGCGGATGCTGTCGGCGGACCCGTCGGCCGGCATCATCCGCGCGGAATTTGATGTCCACACCCGCTTCTGTCATTCCGGTGGCACCACTGCCCAGGGCGGTTTCGTCACCGCCTGGATGGATTTCACCATGGCCCAGGCCGCCCGCATGAAGGCGGCACGGCCCGTCTGGGTGGCCAGCCTGGAAGTGAAGGTGAGTTTTCTGAAGCGGGTCGGCCCGGGTCGGGTGCTTGCAGAAGGCCGCGTGGTGCGGATGGGGCGCAGGGTTGCGTTTCTGGATGCGAGCCTGTTCGATGCGAAGGGTGGGCTGCTGGCAACCGCCACCTCGACCGCATTGATCGAAGAGGCGTCAGCAAGCTGAGAATCGGCGCCCGATCCGTCCTGCCTGGTCGGATCGGGGCCGCACTCAGCAGTGTCTTGCGCTCAGCGCGTGGCCATGCGGCGCAGCGAACTGGTGCCGGCGGTGCCACTCAGCCCCCGATGGCCCCGTTCGATGCGGCACTCATGCACCGGAATGACCTCGCCCTCTTCCGTGCGGGTTGCGAGTTTGACGGTGAAACCCCAGAGCTGGGCCAGGTGCTTCACCACCTGCTCGCTGTCTGAAGACAGCGGTCGGCGCTGGTTCTGAAAGTGATGCAGGGTCAGTGATCGATCGCCTTCCAGATCAACCGACACCACCTGGATGTCGGGTTCCCGCTCAGCCAGCGAGTATTGTTTCGACAGGGCCTCACGCACGGCCCGATAACCCGCGTCATTGTGGATGGCACCGATGCGGCGGGTGGCTTCGGCATCATCGTCGATCAGGCAAAAGAGCCTGAATTCCCGGATGAGTTTGGGCGACAGGTACTGCGCGATGAAGCTTTCGTCCTTGAAATTGCGCATCGCAAAGTCCAGCGTCGAGCGCCAGTCGGATCCGGCGATGTCCGGAAACCAGCGGCGGTCCTCGTCCGTGGGCGCTTCACAGATGCGCCGGATGTCGCGAAACATCGCAAACCCCAGGGCATAGGGGTTGATGCCGCCATAGCGCGGGCTGTTGAAGGCCGGCTGGGTGAGCACGTTGGCATGCGAGGCCAGCACCTCGAACATGAAGGCCTCCGACACCAGGCCTTCGTCGTACATCGTCTGCAGGATCGTGTAGTGCCAGAAGGTCGCCCAGCCTTCATTCATGACCTGGGTCTGGCGCTGCGGATAGAAGTACTGAGAGATCTTGCGCACGATGCGCACCAGCTCGCGCTGCCAGGGCTCGAGCAACGGGGCATGCTTTTCGATGAAGTAGAGGATGTTCTCCTGCGGCTCTGACGGGAAGGTGCGCGGCGGCTCGTCGCCATCGTCATCATGCGCTTTAGGCAAGGTGCGCCACAGATCGTTGACCTGTTGCTGCAGATAGGCCTCACGTTCTTTCAGACGGGCCTGCTCCTGGGCGAGCGAGCGGCGGTTGGGACGCTTGTAGCGGTCGACGCCCAGATTCGAGAGTGCATGGCAGGCATCCAGGATCCGCTCGACCTCGCGCTCGCCATGGCGCTGCTCGCACTCGGCCACGAAACGCTTGGCAAACACCAGATAGTCGATGATCGAGTCGGCGTGGGTCCAGGTCTTGAAGAGGTAGTTGCCCTTGAAGAAGGAGTTGTGCCCGTAACAGGCATGCGCGATCACCAGCGCCTGCATCGGCAGGGTGTTTTCCTCCATCAGGTAGGCGATGCATGGATTCGAGTTGATGACGATCTCGTAGGCCAGCCCCATCTGCCCGCGCCGATAGGTCTGCTCGGTGCTCAGATAATGCTTGCCGTACGACCAGTGCGTGTAGCCCACCGGCATGCCGTGAGAGGCATAGGCATCCATCATTTGTTCGGCGCTGATCACCTCGATCTGATTCGGGTAGGTGTCCAGGCCATAGCCTTGCGCAATCCGCGCGATCTCGCGGTCGTAGCGCTCGATCAGCTCGAAGGTCCATTCAGAGCCACCCGGCAGCAGGCGCTCGGCACGCCTTTGCAGGCTGGCTGTGGACAGAGGCGCCATGCGCGCCGGGGCCGGGCCTGAAGGCAGGCTGGCAAATTCGTCGATTGCGCTCATGCGGCCATCCTTTCCTTGCGCGAAAACAATTCGCGAAGCACGGGGTAGACATCGCTGCGTCCGAGGATGCGTCCCAGAGCCAGATTGCGAACCTGCGACCGGGCCACCTCGAACTGTTCCCAGAGTGCCTGGGGCTGGGCGGAGTCGACTTCCACGTAACAGTAGTACTGCACCAGCGGCAGAATCTCGTTCATGAGCAGCTCATGGCAGCGTGGGCAGTCGCTTTCCCAGTTGTCGCCGTCCGAAGCCTGCGCCATGTAGATGTTCCACTGGTCGGTCGGGAACCGGTCTTTGATGGTTTCCAGGGCGAGTTCCAGTGCACTCGACACCAGCGTGCCGCCCGACTCGCGAGAGTGAAAGAAGCCGTCCTCATCCACCACGGCTGCTGTGGTGTGGTGCCGGATGAAGACCAGTTCGATGCGCTCGTAGTGCCGGGTGAGGAACAGGTGAAGCAGGATGAAAAAGCGCTTGGCGAGGTCCTTGCGGTTCTCGTCCATCGACCCGGACACATCCATGAGGCAGAACATCACCGCCTGCGAGATGGGACGCGGCTGAGGCACGCGGTTGTTGTAGCGCAGATCGAATTCGTCGATGAAGGGCACGCGGGTGATGCGACCCAGCAGCCGATCGCGCTCGAGCAGCAGAGCCTGCAGGGCGCGGTCATCAACTGCGACTGCTGAATCGCTGCTCACCGGACCCGTGTCGATCGCACCGGCCGCCAATCGTTCGCGCTCGGTGGCGATCTGGGCATCCACTTCCAGCAACTGCTGACGATAGGGCGCAGCCAGTGCAATGCGTCGCGCCAGTGACTCGCGCATGGTCCGCACGATCGACAGGTTGGAGGGCGTGCCATCGCTGCGATAGCCGCCCCGCTTGAGTTTGGTCTGGGGGATCTGCGCCAGCTGGGTCTTGACCAGATCGGGCAGCTCCATGTCCTCGAAGAAGAACTCGAGAAACTCCTCGCGGGTCAGTGCGAAGGTGAAGGCATCCTCGCCCTCGCCGGAATCGCCGGCCTTCCCTCCACCCCCGCCGCCACCCCCTCCCGGAGGCCGGGGAATGGTGTCGCCGGTGCTGAAGGTCTCATTGCCAGGCAGGACCCGCTCTCGGGCTCCGCCTGACCCCAGAGAGAAATTCGGCTCATTCAGGTCACGGGCCGGGATGGTGATGTTGCCGCCACGGTCGGTTTCAGCGATCTTTCGCTGGGTCACCGACCGGGCAACGGCCTCGCGGATCTGCGCCTTGTAGCGCTTCAGAAAACGCTGCTGATTGCCAGCGCTCTTGCGGCGCCCGTTGGCACGGCGATCGATGATTTCGGACATCGCAGCTTCCTTGGCGGGCAACAGGGGGTCATGAGGACTTGCGAACGCGCAGATACCACTCGACGAGCAGGCGAACCTGCTTGGCGGTGTAGTGCTTCTCGACCATGCGATCGACGAAGTTCTGATGTTTGCGCTGTTCATCGCCGGACGCCTTGGCATTGAACGAGATCACCGGCAGCAGATCCTCGGTGGTCGAGAACATCTTCTTCTCGATCACGCCGCGCAGCTTCTCGTAACTCGTCCACGACGGATTGTTGCCGGCGTTGTTGGCGCGGGCCCTGAGCACGAAGTTCACGATCTCGTGGCGGAAGTCCTTCGGGTTGGCAATCCCGGCCGGCTTTTCGATCTTCTCGAGCTCGTCGTTGAGCTGATTGCGATCGAGGATCTCACCGGTGTTCGGGTCACGGAATTCCTGATCCTGAATCCACAGATCGGCGAAGGTGACATACCGGTCGAAGATGTTCTGCCCGTATTCCGAGTAGGACTCGAGGTACGCGGTCTGGATTTCCTTGCCGATGAATTCGGCGTACGGCGCAGACAGGTGTTCCTTGATGAAGGCGAGGTATTTCTTTTCGACTTCCGGGGCGAACTGCTCGCGTTCGATCTGCTGCTCGAGCACATAGAGCAGATGCACCGGATTGGCCGCGACCTCGCCGTGGTCGAAGTTGAAGACCTTGGACAGCACCTTGTAAGCAAAGCGGGTCGACAGTCCGCTCATGCCTTCATCGACTCCGGCAAAGTCACGGTATTCCTGCAGCGACTTGGCTTTGGGATCGACGTCCTTGAGGTTCTCGCCGTCGTAGATGCGCATCTTCGAGAACAGGCTCGAATTTTCCGGCTCTTTCAGTCGGGTGAGGATCGCGAACTGGGCCATCATCTTCAGCGTGCCCGGTGCGCAGGGTGCCTTGGAGAGCGAGCTCGATTCGAGCAGCTTCTCGTAGATGCGGATTTCCTCGGTCACCCGCAGGCAGTAGGGCACCTTCACGATGTAGATGCGGTCGAGGAAGGCTTCGTTGTTCTTGTTGTTGCGGAATGCCTGCCACTCGCTTTCATTGGAGTGCGCCAGGATCACGCCGTCAAAGGGGATTGCGCCGAAGCCTTCGGTGCCCTTGTAGTTGCCTTCCTGCGTAGCGGTCAACAGCGGGTGCAAGACCTTGATCGGGGCCTTGAACATTTCGACGAATTCGAGCATGCCCTGATTGGCCAGGCACAGTCCGCCGGAATAGCTGTAGGCGTCGGTGTCGTCCTGGGAAAAGCGCTCGAGCTGGCGGATGTCGAGTTTGCCGACCAGCGAGGAGATGTCCTGGTTGTTTTCGTCGCCCGGCTCGGTCTTGGCAATGGCCACCTGCTGCAGGATCGAAGGTCGCAGCTTGACCACCCGGAACCGGGTGATGTCACCGCCGAATTCGATCAGGCGCTTGACCGCCCAGGGGGACATGATCGGATTGAGATAGCGGCGCGGAATGCCGTACTCGGCTTCGATGGCCGGGCCGTCTTCATGGGGCGAGAACAGCCCGAGCGGCGACTCATTGACCGGTGATCCCTTGAGCGCATAAAAGGGTGCCTGCTCCATCAGTGCCTTGAGCTTTTCGGCCAGTGAGGACTTGCCACCACCAGGGGGGCCGAGCAGATACAGGATCTGCTTGCGCTCTTCCAGTGCCTGAGCCGAGTGCTTGAAGAAGGACACGATCTGTTCGATGGTCTCTTCCATGCCGTAGAAGTCACGGAAGGCCGGATAGACGCGCATCACCTTGTTCGAAAAGATCCGTGACAGGCGCGGGTCATTGCGGGTGTCGATGAGCTTAGGCTCGCCGATGGCGGTGAGCATGCGTTCGGCTGCGCTGGCGTAGGCGCTGCGATCACGCTTGCACAACTCGAGGTACTCCTGGAGCGAGTACTCCTCTTCCTGACGCAGTTCGTAGCGGGCCTTGAAGCGGCCCAGAACGCCCTCTGCTGCAGTGGCTGCGCTGCTTGAGTGGGGCGTTGATGCCGGGCGGACAGGGTCGTCGCCGAAGGCTGAGATGCCGCGGGTGTATCCGGATTCCATGAACAACCTCCAATCACGCTGGTGTGAATCGATTCTGTCCCTGCAGGACACGATGTCCTAACAGACTGGGATGCGCGTCGGTCTGTGCCCGATGGACGGTCTAAAGCTTGACGACGCTGTGCCGAGCACGGCGCGCGACCGCTATTTGGCCGACCTGTCGAGTTGACGATACAGCAAAGCGGTCGGCGTTTGATGAAGCGATGCAGGCGACCACCTGGACAGCAGCAAGGCATTGCTCAGAACGCTGACCGAACTCAATGCCATGGCGGTTGCAGCGATGACCGGGGACAGCAGACCGAGGGCGGCGAGCGGGATTCCGATGATGTTGTAGGCGAATGCCCAGAACAGGTTCTGGTGGATTTTGGCAACGGTTCTTCGGGAAATTTCGATGGCGGCAGGCACCAGGCCGGGATCGCCTCGCATCAGCGTGATGCCGGCGGCCTGCATGGCGACGTCGGTGCCGGTGGCCATCGCGAAACTGACGTCGGCTGCGGCCAGTGCAGGCGCGTCGTTGATGCCGTCGCCGACCATCGCCACCGTCGCGCTGGCCGACTGGCTGGCGGCCTCCGATTTCAGTGAGGCGATCACCTGGGCCTTGTCCTGCGGCAGTACCTCGGCGATGACGCGGCTGACGCCGAGCAATTGGGCGATCGCTGCCGCCGCCCCGGCGTTGTCACCGGTCAGCATCACGCTCTGGATACCCATGGCCGTGAGGGTCCTGATGGCGTCCTGTGCCTGCGGCTTGGGTGTGTCTCCAAAGGCCAGAAGGCCGAGTGCGCGATGGGTTCCATCTGCGGCTGTCTCGATGACCCAGGACACGGTTCGACCCGCCTGCTGAAGTGCCTGGGCCTGCTGAGCGAGACCGGCTTCGGACGGGTTGCTGGCGGTCAAGCCCAGTTCGTCGGCCACGCGCGTGCTCGCGATTCGAAGCAAGCGTTCGCCGATATGGCCCTCGAGCCCGCGGCCGGGAAAGGCTCGGATCGACGAGGCCGTGAGCTGTGCGCAATCGGCCTTGGCGGCCGCTTCGAGGGTGGCTCGGGCCAGCGGATGTTCGCTGCCGGCCTGAAGGGCGCCCGCCTGTGCCAGCAGATCTTTCGCCGTAATACCCTCTGCCGCAACGGTGTCAGTCACGACCGGATGACCCACGGTGAGCGTGCCCGTCTTGTCGAAGGCAACGATCCGAATCCGATGTGCGAGTTCGAGTGCCTGGGCATCCTTGATGAGCACGCCGTGCCGGGCGGCCACGCCGGTGCCCGCCATGATCGCAGCCGGTGTGGCCAGCCCCAGGGCGCAGGGGCAGGCGATGACCAGCACAGCGACCGCAGCCATCATCGAGGGCTCGATCGCATGGTCGGTGAGCAGCCAGCCAGCCAGGGTCAGGAGGGCGATCCCGATCACCACCGGCACGAAGATGGCCGAGACCCGGTCGACGATGCGCTGGATGGGCGCCTGGGCGGCCTGGGCGTCTTCGACCATGCGCACGATGCGGGCCAGGACGGTCTCGGCGCCCACTGCGGTGACTTCGATTTCGATGCGACCATCGCCATTGATCGAACCGCCGACGACCCGATCACCGGGATGCTTGTCGATGGGCAGCGATTCACCGGTCAGCATCGACTCGTCGACCTGTGTCTCACCGACCCGCAGCAGACCGTCCAGAGGCAATCGTTCACCGGGCAGGATGATCAGGCGATCAGCGGGGGCGATCTGATCCAGCGCCACCGTGTGAATCTCGGTGCCGACACGTTTTCGCGCCGTGTCGGGTTGCAGCGATTGCAGGGCGCGAATGGCGTCGGTGGTCTGGCGTTTGGCCCGCGATTCGAGGTACTTGCCCAGTAACACAAGGGCGATCACGACCGCCGAAGACTCGAAGTACAGGTGCGGTGCGTGACCACTGTGAGCCCGAGACCAGAGCCAGACCGACAGCCCCCAGCCAGCGCTCGTACCGATTGCAACCAGCAGATCCATGTTGCCGGTACCGGCCTTCAAGGCATGCCAGCCGGCCTTGTAGAAGCGGGCGCCCAGAATGAACTGCACCGGCGTGGCCAGTGCGAATTGCAGCCAGGCCGGCAACATCGCGTGCATGCCAAAGGGTGCGAGCAGCATCGGCAGCACCAGTGGCGCAGCCATCGCCAGAGCGATCAGGGCGTGCCGGCGCTCGCTGGCCAGTCGGGCCTGCTGTCGATCGTTGTCCCTGGATGCAGCCGAAGGGGCAGGCGCAGACGAGATGGCCGCATCGAGCGAGGCAGTCGGGGCTGAGGGTTCTGGCGCAGGCGAGGCAGGCACCTCATACCCCGCGTCTTCGATCGCCTTGATCAACTGGTCGCGATTCAGGGCGTCGCCCTCAATCGTTGCCCGCTCGGTTGCAAGGTTGACCGAGACCGTCTGAACACCGGAGACCTTGCGAATCGCCCGCTCGACCCGAGCTGAGCAGGAGGCGCAGGTCATGCCCTCGATGGGAAGGGTGATGGTGGAGGCGTCGTTGACATCATTCATGGTCTCGCTCCCTTGGGCTGCGTGTCTCACTGTACGCTTGCGTCACGTTCGAGTTCAGGAGCAATCCAGATGCAACATCAGTTTTCAGTGCAGACCATGACCTGTGCCCATTGCGTGAAGTCAGTGACCCGCGCGGTTCAGCAGCTTGACCCGGCTGCCACCGTGGTGGTCGATCTGAGTGCGGGCCGCGTCAGCGTGCAATCCGACCGGCCGCGTGATCAGCTGGCCCAGGCGATTCGGGAAGAAGGCTATGAGGTGTCCGAGGCCTGATCCGGTCCTGTAACCGATTGCAGAGGCGAGCATGGGGATGAGACGGCGATTTGTGCTGGGCAGCCTGGCTGCAGTCGGCGGGCTTGCGATCGGCTGGTCGATCCTGCCGCCCAGTCAGAGGCTGACGCCCAGGCGAGCCCCCCGATTGCCGGGCACACCGACCGTGTTCAACGGTTGGGTCGCCATCGATGGTGATGGCCGGGTGACCGTGCTGATGGCCAAGGCCGAGATGGGGCAGGGCACCCACACCGGGCTGGCCATGCTACTCGCTGAGGAGCTGGACGCAGATTGGACGCAGGTGCGCACCGCCTCGACCGGAATCGATCCGATCTACAACAACATTGCCACCGTGGTCGATGGGCTGCCTTTTCATCCCGACGATCAGGGGCTGATCCGGCGCGGTGCGGGCTGGATGGTGTCGAAGCTGATGCGCGAGGCGGGTGTGATGATGACCGGCGGGTCTTCGAGCCTCAAGGACCTGTGGCTGCCAATGCGGCAGGCCGGCGCCAGTGCCCGCGCCATGCTGGTGGCTGAGGCCGCTCATCGCTGGGGGGTTGCAGTGGGCGAGATCCGCGTGGCCGACGGACGTGTGCAGCATGCATCGGGGCGCACAGCCGGCTTTGGAGAGCTTGCCGAGGCGGCGGGCCGTCGCGCCGTGATTCGCGATGCACCCCTCAAACCGGTGACCGCCTTCAAGTTGATTGGCCAGCGCGTGCATCGACTCGACAGTGTGTCGAAGTCCGATGGGCAGGCCGGCTTCGGCATCGATCTGGCCTTGCCGCAGATGCTTCACGCGGCGGTGCGGATCTGTCCGATGCCGGGTGGCCGGGTGGCCTCACTGGACGCGACTGCAGCGATGCAGTCGCCCGGTGTGCGCAAGGTGTTCAGCGTGGCTGCATTCAAGGGCGGGGGCGAGGCGGTCGCGGTGCTCGCCACGTCCTGGTGGCAGGCGCAGCGCGCAGTGGATGGGCTCCAGGTTCAGTGGCAGGCGCCGGAGTCGTCAGCCTTGAGCAGCGATGAGATCCGGAGTCGATTGCTCGAGGCTCTGGATTCGAAGGGGGGGCATGCATTTGCCCGTCGCGGCGATGTCGATGCCGAACTGAAGGCGGCTTCGCGCACGGTGAGCGCCGAGTACTTCGCACCCTACCTGGCCCATGCCACGCTCGAGCCGATGAACTGCACGGTGCAGGTCAAATCGGGCCGGGCTACGGTCTGGGCGCCGACGCAGGTGCCTGGCCTGGCGCGACAGGCGGTGGCACAGGTGACGGGCCTGGACCCCGAGCAGGTCGAGATCGAGGTGCCTTATCTCGGCGGTGGGTTTGGCCGGCGGCTGGAAGTCGACTTCGTTGCTCAGGCGGCGGCAATCGCCCTGCAGGCCGAGGGGCTGCCGGTCAAGACGATCTGGTCACGCGAAGAAGACATGAGGCAGGATTTCTATCGGCCGGCCTGCATGGCCAGGATCGAAGCCGGGCTCGATGCCAAGGGTGCCTTGCAGGGCTGGCGCATGGTGTCAGCCGGGCAGTCGGTTGTGTCTGCCTATGCGCAGCGGGTGATGGGTGTGAAGCCTCCCTTTCCCGACAAGACCACCAGCGAAGGCGCTTTCGATCAGCCGTATGAATTTGCCCATGCGCGCATCGCGCATGTCACCGTCGATCTGCCGGTTCCGGTCGGGTTCTGGCGTTCGGTGGGCCATTCGCATCAGGCCTTCTTTGTCGAGAGCTTCAT
>CAIXXI010000249.1 GCA_903923345.1 uncultured Burkholderiales bacterium
ATTTGAATTGATCGACGGGCGGTATCCGCAACTCGAGCGCAAGCAAGCAATCGATTAGTATCATCAGGTGATATAACTTCGCTGTGAAAGATCACCTTGTCCGAACGCTCCTCGATTTACATGATCTGATCATCGATCAGGAGGATGGCTACTGGGTCAAGATTGAGGCTTGGGAAGTCGATCCCAGCGTGAATATCCCTCACGGGATTCGGTATGCGCTGACCTTGCACGCCCCCAGTGGAAAGCGGATTTTGGGCTATGACAATGCCCATGCTGTCCGGGTCAAGGCCAAGCGCAGTGTGTATTCAGGTCAGAGAATGACGTTTGATCACAGGCACCGGCACGTAGCCGACAAGGGCGTCCCCTATGAATTCAAGGACGCCAGTCAGTTATTGGCAGATTTTTTCTTGGAAGTCGATATGGTTCTGAAAGAGGCGAAATCGAAATGAAAGTCATCCGGATCGGTATCGCTTCGCAGGAGCAGATTCGCGAACGCGTCCTAGCCATTGCCAGGGGCGAGATCAAACCCAGGACAACAGACCCCAAGATCTGGTTCACGTCGATGCACTCACTGTCGCAAGTCTTGAGCGACGAAAATCGTGCGCTCCTTGAGGTCATCCGAACTTCAAGGCCCTCGTCGATCAGCGAACTCGCGAGCATCACCGGGCGAAAACAAGGCAATCTTTCCCGTACCCTGAGAACCATGTCTCGGTACGGACTGGTCAAGATGCAAAGAGTCGACCGATGCGTTCGCCCGATCGTGCAAGCGGATAGTTACCAAATCACGGCCTGAAGAAAGCAGGCCTGATTCAGCCTGCACCGATTCAATCGACCTTGATGTTGCCGGACTTGATCACGTCGCCGAATCGCGTGGAGACCATCTTCATGTATCGGCTGAATTCGTCGGAGCGTCGATAATCCATCTCCATCGAGATGGTCGCGAAGGCCTGCTTCACTTCGGGCGAGAGCATCGCCTTTTCCAGTTCGGCCGCCAGCCGATCGACCACTGCCTTGGGCGTGCGGGCCGGAACCATGATGCCGATCCAGGCGCCCAGGTCGAATCCCGGAATGCCAGCTGCATTGGCCAGTGGCGGAATGCCGGGTGTGACGCTGCTGCCTTTTTCCAGGGACACGCCCAGAGCCTTGAGCCGGCCATTACGCACCAGCGGCATGGTGGCTGCAGCGGTTTCCAGGCAATAGGCCACCTGCCCGCTCATCACATCGGTCAGCGCCGGCACGGAGCCTTTGTAAGGCACATGCAACGCCTGCAGCCCCAGGGCGGCATTGAATGATTCGGCAATGATGTGTGCGGTTGCGCCGGTGCCTGAGGAACCGAATGCGTACTTGCCCGGATTGGCCTTGACCAGCGCAACGAATTCGCGCGCATCACGGGCCGGAAAATCCGGCGCAGTCACCAGCACATAGGGCGAGATGCCCAGCATGCAGATCGGTGTCAGGTCTCGCTCGGGATCAAAGGGCGTCTTGGTCAGCAGGGGCGAGATGGTCACCGGGCCACTGGAGGCCGCCAGCAGTGTGTAGCCGTCGGGTGCTGCCTTGGCCACCGCATCGGTGCCGATCGTGCCGCCAGCACCTGCGCGGTTGTCGACGACGATCGGCTGCGCCAGCAGCTTGGTCAGTTCCTGGGAGATGACCCGGGCGACCTGGTCGGTGGCCTGCCCCGGGGGCCAGGGCACCATCATGCGAATCGGGCGTGAGGGGTAAGCGGCCTGAGCATTGGCCAGACCCGGCATCGCCGCGACTGCGGCTGCGGCTTGCAGCAGCGTGCGCCGACGCATCGTGCCCGGACTGGAATCGGGCGAGGTCTGGTCAGTATGGATCCGGGTCATGCGAGTCTCCTGCTATGGGTTCTTGTGTCGTGTCGGCATGTCCATCCCTGAAGCGAAGGACCGCCGCAATCGGCCGACGCCGCACGTTAATCGACGCCTGCCGGCTTTGCAATCGGCATCTGCATCCGGATCGGCGCCGCTTCGATCTGACGGGCGCGCAGCTGACCGCATCCGGCATCGACATCCTGCCCGGCAGAGTCACGCAGCGTTGCCAGCACACCGCGCTCACGCAACTGTCGCACCAGCTCGACGCTTCGGGCGTGAGGCGGGCGCCGATGCGCGCTGCCATCGATCGCATTCACCGGGATGAAGTTCATCACTGCGTACTGCCCGGCCAGCAGCCGCACGATCGAATCAGCTTCGTCCTGTCCGTCGTTCAGGCCGTCGATCAGAGTCCACTGGTACTGAATCGGGTAACCGGTGCGATCGGCATAGGCCTGTGCGAGCCCGACCAGTTCAGACGGATCGATCTGCGGCGCACGCGGCAGCAGCTCGCGGCGCAGGTCGGCGCGGGTGGTGTGCAGTGACACCGCGAGCGCAGGCCGAACCCGCTGTTCGGGCAGGCGCTCGAACACGCGGTGATCGCCAACCGTCGAGAACACCAGTTGCTTGTGGCCGATCCCACCGAGTGTGCCGAGTGCATCGATCGCCTCCAGCACCGCCTCCAGATTGTGAGCCGGCTCGCCCATGCCCATGAAGACCACCTTGCGTACCGGCCTGCGCATCCGGGCCAGGGTCACCTGGGCCAGGATCTCGGTGCTGTCGAGCTGGCGCAGCAAGCCGTCGCGCCCGGTCATGCAGAAGGTGCATCCAACGGCGCAGCCCACCTGGGTCGAGACGCACACGCCCTGGCGTGGCAGCAGAACCGATTCAACCGTCTGGCCTCGCTGCAGCGCGACCAGCAGCCGCACTGAGCCATCCTGTGCTGGGTGCTCGCTGACCACCTGTGCCAGCGAAGCAAGCCATTGGCGCAATGCCGGAAGCGCGTCGATGACCTGCCTGGGCAGGAAGTTTGCGGCTGCGCGTGCACCGCCGTCGAGTGGCTCGCCATTCAGCCAGTTGCGACAGATGCGGGTGATGTGAACCGGCGCCGCACCGAGCTCACTCAAGCGGGTAATCAGCGCCTGCATCAGGCCTTCACCGGCGGCGGGTTGCGACTTTCATGGCGCGCGAGCATCGCAATCGCAGCGACGATGACCGCACCGCCTGCAAAGGTCGAGGGCCGCACCGGGTCGCTGAAGACGATCCAGCCAATCAATGCAGCCCACAGCAGATCAACGAATTTGGCCGATTGGGTTGCAGAGATGTCCGTGGCCACGATCGAGCGGGTGACGCAGTAGTGCCCGACCGTGCCGATCATTCCGCCCGCGATGGCCTGCAGCCAGTTCATCGGGGTGAGTGTTGACCAGAAGGGCAGGGCCAGCGGCAGCGACATCAGCGTGACCAGCAGGGTCTGCCAGAAGACGATCACGGCGGGTGAATCGCGGCGCGACAGCAGCTTGGTCAGCAGAAACGAGGCGGCGAAGATGGGAGAGGCCGCAAGCATCGCCAGGTTGTACCAGCCACCGGTGCCCGAAATGCCTGGGCCTACAATCACCAGCACGCCGATGAAGCCGGCCACAACCGCCAGCCAGCGAGCGCGACTCATCGGTTCATTGAGCCACAGCGAAGCGCCCAGCAGCACGAACAGCGGATTGGTGAATCCGATCGCGGTCATGTCGGCGAGCGGCAGATGCGGCAGGGCGAAGAACCACAGCATCAGGCCCACGGTGTGCAGCGCACTGCGCCAGACCTGCCCCGAATAGGAGTCGGGCTTGAGCCGGCGCAGCCCATAGCGCCAGAGCAGCGGGAGCACCGGGATCATGCCGAACAGGTAGCGCAGGAACTGGGCCTGCAGGGGATTGACCGACTGGGTCAAGGCACGAAGCATCGCATTGGCGATCGAAAAGCTCAGGCCTGCGGCCAGCGCCCACACGATGCCCCGGGCGACCGGTGACATGCTGGAAAAGCGCATCCTGGCCCGACGCACAAGGCTGCGCAGCCGCCACAAGCGAGGGCGAGACACCGATCAGAGCCTGCGTCGATTCACGCCGCACCAGCGAGCGATGAATCGGGTCAGCACCTCGGTACAACGCATCGTGCTGTCGATCGAGACCCACTCGTCGATACCGTGAATCGAAGCGCCGTTGGGTCCGTAGCAGGTGGCTGGAATCGGGCCATAGAGGTTGAAGCTTCGGGCATCGGTGGTGCCGGTGCCGACGGTGAGTTCAAGGGTCTCGCCGGTCACATCCCGATGGCAGCGGGTCAGTTCGGTGAGCACGGGTTGCCCCGCATCCAGCACACAGCCCTCTGACTGAAAGCCCTTGTAGATCACCTTGTAGCGGATGCTGTCGCGTGAAGGCGAGGCCTCATGGGCCTCGGCCAGCCGCTGTTCGACCTGGGCGCGCACGTCTGCCGCACTCATGTCGGGATAGAAGGACAAGCGGATGTCGGCCGTGCAGGTGGTGGCCACTGAAGAATTCCATTCGCCCCCATTGAGCCGACCCAGATTGAAATTGATCGGGTGCTCGTGCGCGCACCACAATGCATGGCGTCGGGCCGGTTCGTTCCACTCACGCTCGAGCAGCTTGAGCTCTGCAAACAGATTGCGGGCTGCATCAATTGCATTGGTGCCGGTGTGCGCCACCATGGCATGCACCGGGATGCCGGTGACTTCAAGGGTGAGCCACATCACACCGAGCTGCGCACGCAGCAGGCCCTCGCCGGGCTCGGTGATGATCGCGGCGTCAGCGTGATAGCCCTGCACCAGGCAGGCCAGCGCACCGTTGCCGGTGCACTCTTCTTCGATCACCGATTGCAGATAGACCGGCGCAGCCGGCTCCAGACCCACCGCCTGCAGTGCTCGAAATGCATTGAGCCAGGCGATGATGCCGGCCTTCATGTCGGCGGCGCCTCGACCATAGAGCCGATCGCCGTCCAGGCGCGGCGAAAACGGCGGGGAGGCCCACATCGACGCATTGCCCACCGGCACCACATCGATATGGCCGTTCAGGATCAGCGATCGGCCCTTCACTTCGGTGGGCTGGTGCACGCCGACCACATTCGGGCGGCCGTCGTACGAGATCAGCGAGGGCGACCAGCCGCGATGCGTGCGCAGCTTGGCTTCATCGATGTCGAAGCGGTCTACCCGCAGGCCCATCGAAGCCATGCGATCGGCCATCCAGTTCTGAGCGGCTGCCTCTTCGCCCAGCAATGACGGCAAGGCCACCAGATCGGACAGCATGCTGACGGTGTCGCCGCGAAGCTGCGCAACCGAGGCAGCGAGGTCGGCTTCGAGCTGTGCGTCCACTTGAGGCAGCGGGGCGAGCAGGGCGGCATTCATGGATGGGTCTCCGTATCAATTGATTGAAAGCGCAGTCAGATGCGCCAAAGCCTGCCGGTAGACTAGCAAACATGCCCCGCACCTCCGAACGCCGAGCCATCGGCCTGATGCTTTGTGCATTGTGTTTTCTGATCCTGCTCGATGCCAGCGGCAAGTGGCTGGGCATGCGCGGCTTTCCGGTGGCCGCCATCACCTGGTGGCGTTACCTCGGGCACATGCTGCTGGTGCTCGCCCTGTTTCTGCCCACCCGCGGCATGGCCGTGCTGCGAACGACCAGCCTCAAGCGTCAGGCGCTGCGCGGTGCATTCATGGTGCTGATCTCGCTGCTGTATTTCGCAGCCCTGCGTGAAATGCCTCTGGCTCAGGCGACCGCAATTTTTTTCACCACGCCGATGATGACCACGCTGTTTGCGACGGTCTTCCTGCGTGAACGCCCCGGTCTGGCGATCTGGATGTCGATCGTGGTCGGCTTTGCCGGGGTGCTGATCGTGATCCGTCCGGGCGGCGACCTGCCACTGACCGGATCGCTGCTGGTGCTGGGTGCGGCGGCCGGAAACGGCGCCTATCAGACGCTCACCCGCGCCCAGGCGCTGGCTGATCCGCCTGAAGTTCAGGTGCTGTACGCCGGACTGGCCGGAGCGGCGGTCATGACACTGGCGATCCCGCTCTGGTGGGAGCCGGGATGGTGGGCATCACCGGCTTTCAGCGCCTTCGATTGGCTGGTTTTTGCCCTGATCGGCGTGGTTGGAGCGCTCGGCCATTTGCTGCTGGCGCGGGCCTTCAGCCTCGCGCCGGCGTCACGCCTGAGCCCCTGGACCTATTCCCAGATGCTGCTGTCGATTGCCCTGGGCTGGGCAGCCTTTGGTACTGCCCCCGATGCGGTGGCGCTGATCGGCATGGCCGTGATTGCGCTGAGCCCGCACATCATCTGGCTGTTCAAAAAGCCGGATCTGAGGCGGTGATATCGAGTTCGCGCACCAGGCCGCGGACTGCGGCCGTGCTGAGGTTGAGCAGCGAGCCGATCGCCTCGAAATCATCCGGCAGGGCGGGATTGTCCCAACCATGCTGGCTGTGTCGCGCCAGAGCCGTTGCCAGCAGGACATTGCGCACCCGGGGCTGGGCTGCGAGGTGTGAATTGGTCAGGTCGCGCAGCAACTCGGGCAGCCGCCAGGCGAGCATCAGCGCCTGCTCCAGATCAGCGATTTCAATATTGAGCACCTCACGCTGAGCCTGTGCCGAGCGCAGGGTCGGATCCGTGCGCTGGCGCTGCTGGATGTCGAGCGCGAGTTCGGGCGTGAGGCACCAGACCAGGCACTCAGCGAAGTCGTGCAACAGCGCCGCTTCATGGATCATCTCGGCATCGGTGTCCTGCCGATGCATGGCAAACCCGATCGCCAGGCGCGCTGCGCGGTGCGATCGC
>CAIXXI010000250.1 GCA_903923345.1 uncultured Burkholderiales bacterium
CGCTCTTCACCCAGTCCAAGCATCGCGCCGAAATGCTCAGGGACGGCTGGAAGAGCGTCGGCAAGGTGTTCGTGCTGGCGATGGTGCTCGACATCATCTTCCAGATCAGGGTCCTGAACACGGTGTATCCCGGTGAAGTGATCCTCGTCGCCTTCCTTCTGGCGATCGCGCCCTACCTGCTGCTGCGGGGTCTTGTCACGCGCCTGATGCGCTAGGGCAACGCCGGCCCCGGTGAGCCGGGGACCCGGGCACTGCACGAAAGGGCAATTGTGATTCCCCTTCCCTCGCCCTATACTGCGCCGCGATCAAAGATGAAACCGACTGACATCGGCGTTGTTGGTCATTGTCAGACCTGCAAGACAGAGCCCTGTATCAATGAGGCCCGCTCATGACCCAGTCCGCTGAATCGCCCGCAGGACACCCGCCGATGCCCGACCGGGGTCCGCCCGGCTTTCATCTGCTGGCCAAGCCCAGCGGCTCGACTTGCAACATCGATTGCACCTACTGCTTCTTTCTGTCCAAGGAAGCGCTCTACCCGAACGACAAGAGCCGGATGTCGGCGTCCACGCTCGAGGCCTACATTCGCCAGC
Organism: uncultured Burkholderiales bacterium; assembly: GCA_903923345.1. Lineage (GTDB taxonomy): Bacteria > Pseudomonadota > Gammaproteobacteria > Burkholderiales > Burkholderiaceae_E > UBA4615. The sequence goes on from CAIXXI010000250.1 coordinate 591, forward strand.
TGCTCGAATCGCACCGAGTGCCCGAAGTCACCGTGGCCTGGCAGGGCGGCGAGCCGACGCTGATGAAGCTGGAATTCTTTCAGCATGCGGTCGAGCTGGTCGAGAAGCACCGCCGGCCCGGGCAGACGGTCAAACACACCTTCCAGACCAACGGCCTGCTGCTGGACGACGACTGGTGCCGCTTCTTCAAGCAGCACGACTTTCTGGTCGGCCTGAGTGTGGACGGCCCGCGCGAGCTGCACGACACCTACCGGCTGGACCGCCGTGGCAAAGGCACATTCGATCTGGTCATGAAGGGCTGGCAGGCGCTGCGCAGTCACGAGGTCGACTTCAACATCCTGTGTACCGTCAATGCCGCCAACCAGGACCACGGGCGTGCGGTCTACCGCTTCTTTCGTGACGAGCTGGGTGCGAAGTGGGTGCAGTTCATACCCATCGTCGAGCGCGCAACCGAGCAGACCATCAGCATCGCCAACAAGGGCTGGAGTGAAGTGCCCGGCGAGAAGCGCCTGCTCTATACCCAAACCGGCAACCTGGTCACCGAACGCACGGTGGGTTCCGAGCAGTACGGCAGCTTCCTGATTGACGTGTTCGAGGAATGGGTGCGTCGCGACGTGGGCCAGGTCTATGTGCAGCTGTTCGATGTCACGCTCGAGGCCTTCTTCGGCCGCCACCTGCTGTGTATTCACGCGCCAACCTGCGGATACGGCCCGGCGCTGGAGCACAACGGCGACCTGTACTCGTGCGATCACTTCGTCGAACCGAAGCACCTGCTGGGCAACATCCATCAGACACACATGCTCACCATGGTCGCCTCGTCCGAGCAGCGCAAGTTCGGCCAGGACAAGCGCGATACGCTGACCCGGCAATGCCAGGGTTGCAAGGTACGCAACTGGTGCAACGGCGGCTGCCCCAAAGACCGCTTCGTGCTCAGCAAAGAAGGCGAGCCGGGCCAGAACTATCTCTGCGCCGGGCTCGAGAAGTTCTTCATGCACACCGGGCCGACCTTCAACGTGATGGCCCAGTTGTACAAGCAGGGCCACCCGCCCGCCGAGGTGATGACCAGCATCGCCGCGCTGGACGCCCGGCGCGACGGCTACAAGCCTTGCCCCTGCGGCAGCGGCAAGAAGTTCCGCTTCTGCCACGGCGACCGCGATCCAAAGACGCCGTTCAGCGGCGTCACGCCAGCAGCGCCGCAGGCGCTGGCCAGTTCAGCCGCAGACCAGCAATCAATGCATTTTCGACCGTAAGACTCAATCGGGTTGTTCTACGGGCGCCTGTGCGCCCTCTTTTTTGAAGAAAGGATGAAGCCATGGCAGACAAGAAACCCAATTTCCTGATTCTTTGGGGTGACGATATCGGCTGGTTCAACATCAGCGCCTACAACCACGGGATGATGGGCTACAAGACCCCGAACATCGATCGCATCGTCAAGGAGGGCGCGATGTTCACCGACTGGTACGGCCAGCAGAGCTGCACCGCCGGTCGCGCCTGCTTCATCACCGGCCAGTCGGGCTTTCGCACCGGCATGCTGAAGGTCGGTCTGCCGGGTGCCAAGGAAGGCCTGCAGGCGCGCGATGTCACCATCGCTGAGCTGCTCAAGGACCAGGGCTACATGACCGCCCAGTTCGGCAAGAACCACCTCGGCGATGCCGATGAGACGCTACCCACCGCCCACGGTTTCGACGAGTTCTTCGGCTCGCTTTACCACCTAAACGCCGAGCAAGAGCCAGAGAACCCCGATTACTTCAAAGATCCTGAAATGATCAAGAAGTACGCGACACGTGGCGTCCTCCATTGCTGGGCCAACCCGGACGGCACGCAGAAGATCGAGAGCACCGGCCCGCTCAACATCGAGCGCATGAAGACCATCGACGAGGAGGTTACCGCCCTCACGCTGGACTATCTGGAGCGGGCGAAGAAGGCCGACAAGCCTTTCTTCCTGTGGTGGAACTCCACCCGCATGCACATCTTTACGCACCTCAAGGATGAATCGAAGGGCAAGACAGGCCTGGGCACCTACCCCGACGGCATGGTTGAACACGATGGACACGTCGGGCAGATTCTTGACAAGCTCGATGAACTTGGCCTCGCGGACAACACCATCGTGATGTATTCGACCGACAACGGCGCCGAATGCTTCACCTGGCCGGATGGCGGCACCACGCCATTTCGCGGCGAGAAAAACGAGAACTGGGAAGGCGGCTACCGCGTGCCCTGCGCGATCCGCTGGCCCGGTCACATCGAGCCCGGTACGGTCAACAACGACATCTTCTCCCACGAAGACATGCTGCCGACGATCATGACGATCGCCGGTGTGCCCGGTGTGAAGGAGAAGTTGCTCAAGGGCATGGAGGTCGGTAAGAAGACCTACAAGGTCCACCTCGATGGCTACGACCTGACGCCCGCCATCGGCGGCAAGGCGCCAAGCCCGCGCACGGAGTTCTTCTACTGGAACGACGACGGTTCACTGGTGGCACTGCGCTACAACCAGTGGAAGATCGTCTTCCAGGAGCAGCGCGCGCATGGCTTCGCGGTCTGGGCTGAGCCCTTCGTGCAGCTGCGTGTGCCCAAGCTGTTCAATCTGCGAACCGATCCGTTCGAGATCGCTGATCACGTCTCGATGGACTACGACCACTGGCGCC
>CAIXXI010000251.1 GCA_903923345.1 uncultured Burkholderiales bacterium
AGTACATGGGTCGCCGCTTTTACAACAATCGCCGTACACCGCCCGATGAAGATCCGTTTGCGCTTCACCCTTTCGAGTGTGCTGTATCCGCGCCAAGACAAGTACGACCAGCCCGATTGAAATCCAGGCGCCAAGCAGGAATTCACGGCTCATCGATACACCACCTGTGCCCTGATGTCTTGCTGCAAGACGGCATGAAACCTCTTCCAGCGCTGGTAGTCGTCTGGCGTGCACACCGAGCTTGGAAACTGCGTGACCAGTTCGCGATCCACATCCAGGGTTTGGCCTGATCTGCGGTAAGTTGATCGATAGCGAATCGGGCCTTCAGAAAAGGATGTTGCCTTCGGGATGCTCATGATCCGCAAGTTCTGTGCAAACCGCAGGCTGAACTGCTCGCGAACGACTCGGGCGCGGCAGGGATAGTTGAACCGGCGCTCTGCAAGGGGCCGTTCGGAAGCAATCTGACGCAGCAAGCCCGACGTTAACCCCACCGGAATGATTAGCCCGGAAGGCCCTGGAACATTGGTCAGCGCATCAAGCGAGAAGCTGCTTCGAATCGAAAAAGGCTGCTCCAGGTCGTTCGGATCTGAGTGGGTCAGAGTTCCAGTGCCGGGTTCGTTATAACGAGAAAGCAAGCCCGTCACCTCGGCTTCCTCCGGGTTGGCCAAGCCTGCGGCGCGCGAAGTGCGTGACTCGGACTCCGGCACTCCCGTCATGGTGGTGAGCGAGGTGCCCTCGATGGATCCATCGGCTCGCACTGCGAGCTGCGCTTTGGTGTGTCGCAGATGGTCCTTAGAGCGCATTGCAGGCGTGCGCCCCATTCGATCCAGCGCGGTCAGGATCACGGGCTTGTCCATGTACTCGAAGGGAATGACCCCAAAGGGCGAGTGTCGATCGGTTGAGTCGATGTACAGATCAAGCGCTGGTACGTAGGTGATGACGTGGTTCAGCGGTCGGCCGCTGCCAACCCGGCTCATGGCATAGGACGCGCCCATATTGATGAGCGCCGGGCTGCTCTGAATGCCCACCGCGTCGAGCAAAGCTTCAAGCAGCACCACATGGTCTTTGCAATCGCCATACAGGTTGTGAAGGACCGAATCGGCTGTGCGGGGAACCCATCCACCGTCACCCAGCGACAGCGAGATGTAGCGGATATTCGTCGCAACCCAGTGATGCAGAGCCCGCACCTTGGCGCTCGTGTCGCTGAGGCTTTGAGTGACCTCCATGGCCTTTGACTTGATCGCTGGCGTAACAGCCGCCTTGGGTCGAGCCCGAGCCTGATAGGCACGGCCATAGGCGATCGGATCGGCAAGGCTCGAGATGTCGATCCGGTCATCGATATCCGAGGCGTCAACGCTGTCCGGTTCAGGCGCCTGGGCGCTCATCCGGCTGTAGGTGAACACATAGGTTGAGCGTCCGTCCTGGGTTCGCACGGACCCGCCCTTGGCGCCTCGAAGTTCGAAGTGCAGCTTGAGCGACTCGGGAACGTCAAGCTCGAGTCGAAAGTCTTCTTCGGGCCATTCCTGAGGGAAACGCCAGGCGCCGACGAACTGATTCGGAAAGGCTGGTTCGTGGCACCGAATTTTCACCAGGTAGCGAAGCCGGCTGCCCACTCGAACCTTTGGAAAGATGATGACCTTCGAGCGGGCGTCGCTAAAGCTCGTCTGGCCAGCTGACATGGATTCCTCTTTGGTCTGAATCGCAGACTGCGGTACCTCGATCTCTTCGCCATCGGGTTGAATCGTCCAGGCTTGAATCGATTCAACTTCCATACGACTCGAGGCGTATTGCACTTTCTGCGCACCAAAACTATCGATTGCGCTGGCTGACTCGATTCGAATGATGGTCTCTTGAGTTTCCAGATACGAGCCATCGGCTGCGACCTCGTAGCGAACATGATCG
>CAIXXI010000252.1 GCA_903923345.1 uncultured Burkholderiales bacterium
GCTCACCTCGGACACCTTCTTCCTTCATGCCGAGGTAGAACTCCTTGATGTCATCCTTCTCGCGCAGGGCGGCGCAGGTGTCTTCCATCACGATGCGGCCGTTTTCCAGCACATAGCCGAAGTCCGCTGCATTCAGCGCCATATTGGCATTCTGCTCAACCAGCAACATCGAGGTGCCGCGCTCCCGGTTGATGCGCACGATGATCTCGAAAATTTCTTTCGTGAGGCGTGGTGACAGGCCCAGGCTTGGTTCATCGAGCAAAATCAGTTGCGGCGCCGCCATGATGGCTCGGGAAATCGCGAGCATCTGCTGCTGCCCGCCCGAGAGCAGACCGGCATTTTGAGCGGCACGCTCCTTCAGGATCGGGAAATAGCCGAAGACGGTCTCGATGTCCCGTGCGACCTGGTCCCGATCCTTGCGCGTGTAAGCACCCATCACCAGGTTGTCACGCACTGAGAGCAGCGGAAAGACTTCCCGGCCTTCGGGCACATGGGACAGCCCTTTTTGCACGATCACCGCCGGATCCTGCGCCGAAATCACCTCGCCCTTGAATTCGATGGTGCCGCGGCGGGGATCGATGATCCCGGAGATGGTTTTAAGGATGGTGGTCTTGCCTGCGCCGTTGGAGCCCAGCACGGTGGCGATTTCGCCCTGTGCGACCTCCAGGCTCACGCCCCGGATGGCGCGAATCGGCCCATAGGCGCTTTCGACGTTGGCGAGCTTCAGAAGGGTTTGCGCGCCCATCAGGCTCCCTTTCGCACGAAGGGCTCTGCACGCCGCAGAAAAGACATGTCTTCTGCAGAGCCCAGGTAGGCTTCAATGACCTTGGGGTCGGACTGCACTTCGCGCGGAGTGCCCAGCGCGAGGGTTTCGCCCTGGTTCATCGCCAGCACCCGGTCGGAGACTTTCGACACCAGGCTCATGTCGTGTTCGACCATCAAGACGGTGATGCCGAGATCGTTCTTGATGTCCTGGATCCAGAAGGCCATGCCATCGGTTTCTTCGACGTTCAGGCCTGAAGAGGGCTCATCGAGCAGCAACAGTTTTGGCTTGGTGCACAGTGCGCGGGCGAGTTCGACGACCTTGCGAACCCCATACGGCAGGCCAGCCACCAGAGTGTCGCGATAGGGCTGAAGGTCGAGGAATTCAATGACTTCTTCGGCATTGCGGCGCGCTTCGACTTCGGCTCGCCTGACCGAAGGGGTGAAAAAGAATTCCTGGACGAAGCTGGTCTTGCGATGCACATGACCGCCGATCAACAGGTTCTGCAGCACGGTGGCGTACTCGAATAGTTCGATGTTCTGAAAAGTGCGCGCAATACCGAGTTCGGCGACCTTGTAGGGCGCCACGCTGCTGAGCGGCACGCCATCGAATTCAAGTGTTCCGGCGGTGGGTGTGTAGATGCGGCTGATGAGGTTGAACACCGTGGTCTTGCCCGCGCCGTTGGGGCCGATCAGGGTGAAGACCTCACCACGTTGCACGTCGAAGCTGACCTGATTGACGGCCAGTACACCGCCGAATCGGACTTGAAGGTCGCGTGCCTTGAGCAACGGGGCTGCGCCGTTCTGGGCGATTTCGCTCATTTCAGCCGATCCGATTTGGTGAAGCTCTTTTGCCGCTTGAACATGCCCTGGCGATAGAAGGGGAACATCTGGAACCAGGTGCGAATCTTCAGCCAGCGCCC
>CAIXXI010000253.1 GCA_903923345.1 uncultured Burkholderiales bacterium
CCGTGCTGAGTCTCATGGCGATTGTCCCGATCGCAGCAGTGGGTCTGTTGCTGCTGACTGCGCTGCCTGCCTTTCAGTCGGTGCAGGCGAATCTGCTGCGCTTCATTGAGAACAACCTGTTTCTGCCCTCGATCAGCGCCACCGTGGTTGGCGTGGTGAACCAGTTCGTTGCTTCGGCCGAGCGGCTTTCCCTGATTGGCACGATCTTCTTTTTTGCGACTGCACTCAGTGCGATGCTGACCATCGACGCCACGCTCAATGGCATCTGGCGTACCGCGAATCCGCGACCCTTGTGGCAACGGCTGGTGCTGTATTGGTCGATGCTGACGCTCGGCCCGGTTCTGATCGGTGCGGTGATCACGCTGCAATTGCGCTTGAGAACCGAGTTGGGCAGTGCCATTGGTGTGCGCGAAGTGATGGCCGTCCTGACGTCGGTCGGTCCCACATTGATCGGTATCCTGGCGCTGGCGCTGCTCTACCGATTGGCGCCCAATGATCGAGTCAGGGGTTGGCATGCGCTGGCAGGTGCGTCGCTGGCCATGGGTCTGTTGGCGACACTGAATATCGGGCTGGGTGCCTGGATCCGGCTGTTCCCGACCCACACGCTGGTTTATGGCGCTTTTGCAGCCCTGCCGATTTTGCTCACCTGGCTGTTTGCGGCCTGGATGAGTGTCCTGGTGGGCGCGCTGTTGGCCGCCAACCTCAGATTCTGGGGCGTTCGGCTGGGCGAGCCCCATCGGTCGACGCCGGCCAGCGAGTTCGACCGTCAGGTGACCATCCTGCGGGACATTCTGAACGCCCGTCCAATGCAAGCCGAAAGTGCCCGGTTTCGTGCGGCGTTTGATGGCAATGCACAGGCAGCCGATCGGGTCGCCAGGGTGCTCTCGGACAAGGGCTACATCGTTCGAGTCTGGCCCGTCACAGCCAGCCAGGGTGTCGCGGGTGTGTGGGATGAAGTGTGGCTGGCAGCCCCTGGGCTGGAGAACATGACGCTGCGGCCGCTGTTCGATCGGATCTGGGCAGCATCGGACAGCAGCACGCCCACAACGACAGCCACACTTTCAGCGAGTGATTCCCTGGGCGGTGTGCTGACCCGTCCGATCGGCGAGGTGCTGGCTGCGGCGGGCGTGGATCCGTCCTAGCCACTCCGACAGTGCGTTTCGCAGCACATGGGGCGCTTCCGTCATCACGGCATGACCGCAGCCAGGGATCTCGATGACGCTTGCATCCGGCGTCGCTTCGATCAGGGCGCGCGCTGCCCGGGGCGGGGTCATCAGGTCGCGAGAGCCCAGCACATAAAGCGCGGGGCAGTGCAGGGTTTGGGCCCGTTCGATGCCGTTCAGATAGGCATTGCAGGCCGCCAGATCATTGAGCAGTACGCCCGGCTGCTGGCGCTGCATCAGGCGCAGGTTCTGCACGAACACAGAAAACCCCGGGCCGGGGGTGCCGGGCTGATGGGCCCATCGCGCATGTGACCAGCGGTTGACCATGTCGAACGCCGCCTGTTCATCATTGCGTGCGGCATCCAGCAGCACATCCGACACCTTCAACGGAAATGCGGTGCCGACCAGCCCGACCCCGATAATGCAATCCGGGGCACGCTGAGCACATTCGAGTGCCACCAGTGAGCCCATGCTGTGGCCGATGACTGCGGCTTCAGAGGCGCCGCAGGCCGCGATGGCCCGAATGGTCCAATCAGCCATCGAGGCGATGTCGGTCAACAGCGGACCGCTGCTGCGACCATGACCGGGCAGGTCGAAAGCCAGCACCGAGTAGCCGTGATGCGCAAGCCAGCGCGACTGCAGGATCCAGAC
>CAIXXI010000254.1 GCA_903923345.1 uncultured Burkholderiales bacterium
GTCACTGCCGATGGACACCGTGGCCCCCTGGGGCACCACGATCGGCCCGCCATCGCCCATCACGGGCAGCCCACCCCGAACCTGAAGCGTGCCGTCGGCAGACAGTTCCATGCCGCCTGCCCGTGTGTAGGCCTCATTGCCATCCAGCCCCTGCACCGCGATCCATCCCGAGCCCTTGACCGCCACATCCAATGAACGACCGGTCTGGGTGATCGGGCCATCGGTGGCGTCGAATCCGGCCGTGGATTCGAGCGAATGCACCCGGGTGGTTGCGCCCTCGCCGCGCACCGGGACGGCACGAAAGGCGCTCAAGTCGGCACGAAATCCAGGCGTATTGGCGTTCGCCAGGTTGTGCGCGAGCGCATCCTGGCGGGTCATCGTGGCTTTCGCGCCGGACATCGCGGTGTAGATCATGCGGTCCATGGCATCAGTCCCTGGCTAAGTCAGACAATCAGGCAGGTCAGCGCAGGTTGACGATCGTCTGCAGCAACTGGTCTGCCGTCTTGATCGTCTGCGCATTGGCCTGGTAGACCCGCTGGGCGCTGATCATGTTGACCAGTTCCGCGGTCAGATCCACGTTGGAGCTCTCAACAGCACTCGACTGCAGCGCTCCCAGCGTTCCGGTGCCCGGGGCACCGATGGTCGGCTGCCCCGATCCCACCGTCTCGGACCATGCGTTATTGCCCAGCGGCGAGAGCGCCTGAGGATTGGTGAAGTTGGCCAACGCGACCTGGCCCTGAGGCTTGGACTGGCCGTTGGTGTAGCGGCCAATCAGCGTGCCATTGGCGTCGGCGGTGAGACCGGCCAGACGCCCGGTGCCGTAGCCGTCCTGGGTGATCTGACCGATGCCAAACGGCGCGCCAAACTGCGTGGCCTGCGAGAGGTCCAGATCGAATGTCAGGCTCTGCGCGGCCGCAGTGCCGGTTCCGGGCGGAATCGTCAGACTGAATTTTCCACCCGGAGCCACGACCTGGCCACCGGAATCGAAGCTCATCGACAAGGGTGCGGCGGTGATCGAGCTGCCATCGGCCGTGGCATAGACGTCCCAGGCATTGGTGGTTGCACTCTTCACGTAATACAGCGACACCACATGATCGGACCCCAGCGTGTCGTAGACCGACATCGACATCGAATTGTTGTAGGTCGTGGAATCGGTCGGGTCGAATGCGGTGGTGGGTGGGGTGGCTCGCGCATCCAGGTTCAGCTGCGCACTGGCCAGGGTGGTCGGATTGGGCGCGATGTCGGCCGTGCTGATCCGCATGTCAGTGGGCGAGCCAGTCGAGACCATGCCGTTGGCGTCAATCGGAAAGCCGCTCAGTCGAGCGCCCCGCGAGGTGGTGATGTAACCGTCCTTGTCCATCCGGAACTGGCCGTTGCGGGTATATTCGATCGCCCCATCCAGCGAGGTTCTGAAAAAGCCTCGCCCGTTGATCGCCATGTCCAGCGGGTTCTGGGTCGACACCACATCACCTTGTGTGAACTGTTGCGCAACGCTGGCGACTGAAACGCCGATGCCGGTCGCGCCAGTCGACGAGCCGTTCAGTGAACTGGCATATAGATCGGCAAATTCAGCCCGGGAGGCTTTGGCGCCGACCGTGCTGGCGTTGGCGACGTTGTTGCCGATGACGTCAAGGTTGCGTGATGCGGCATTCAGTCCGGACAGGCCTTGCTGGAAACTCATGGTCGACTCCTCAGGATTTCGATCGGATCTAGGGATAGGACTGGGTCACAGATAGCCGCGGATATCGGCCATCGTCCGGGAGCCCAGCGCCCCCACATTCAAGGTGTTGCCGGCAGATCCCGGCACCACCGCATTGACTGTTGCAGCCGTCAGCGGCGTTGCGGTCACAGGCGTCTTGCCGTTGCTTGCCGAGATGCGCAGTGAATAGTCGCCAGCCGGCAAGCGGGTGCCCTTCTGCGCGCCATTCCATTCAAGGACATTCAGTCCGGCCGGCACCGTGTTGCGCACGCTCGAGTCAACCACCTTGCCTTTGGCGTCGAGCACTTCGATGCGAACCGAGTCGGCCGGCGAAGCCAGCTGGAAGCCGGCCTTGGCCGCCACGCCATCCTGGACCGGCATCTGATCGCCTTCCACCAGCACGCGACGTCCCACCAATGAAGCCGCATCCGCAGCCCCGCCCTGGGACTGTTCGAGCAACTTCTGGACGGTGGCATTGAGCTTGTCGATGCCCTTGACGGTGTTGATCTGGGCGAGCTGCGACGTGACCTGCGCGTTGTCCATCGGACTGAGCGGATCCTGGTTGTTCATTTGTGCGACCAGCAGCTTCAGGAACCGGTCCTCGCCCTCGTCGGTGCTGGCGCTGCCGTTGGCCTGAGCGCTCGCACTCGAAGTGCCCTTGAGCGAGGCAACCAGGGCGTCGAATGAGGCTGGCGCCGACGACGAAGCCTGCGATGCGCTGCGGCTGGTCGCCGACACGGCCGGGGTTGAATTGACTGCACTCACACTCATGGTCTGCTCCGGTGGCCGCTCAGCCCTGACCCATCTGCAGGGTCTTCTGCAGCAACTGGCGCGCGGTGTTCATCACTTCGACGTTGTTCTGATACGAACGCGAGGCCGAGATCATGTTGACCATCTCTTCCACCACGTTCACGTTGGACTGCGTCACATAGCCTTCCTTGTCAGCCATCGGATGGCCGGGCTCATAGACCCGCTTGGCCGGTGCGCTGTCCTCGATCACCGAGGACACCTTGACGCTGGCACTGCCGTCCTGGGTGGGCTGAGTCTGAAAGACCACTTGCCGAGCCTTGTAGGACTGGCCATCCGGGCCGGCAACCGATTCGGCGTTGGCCAGGTTGCTCGCCACGACGTTCAGGCGCTGACTCTGTGCCGAGACGGCACCACCCGAAATCCCGAAAACTTTCATCAGTGACATGGCAATGGCCCTCTGTCTGTCCGTGCGTTATTCGCCGCGGATCGCCGACAGGGTCGTGCGAACCGAACCATTGATGAATCGCAAGGCCGCCTCGAAGCGCATCGCGTTGTCGGCAAAGTTGGCCCGCTCGCGATCCAGATCGACGCTGTTGCCATCGAGGCTGGGTTGTTCGGTCACCCGATATTTCAGTGCCGTCGAATCGATGCGCGCACCCGAAGCGTCTGCGCCGCTCGCAGCACCGAGGTGGCCTGCATGAGAGGTTGATGCAATCAGTGCCCTGGATCCGGCAGCCGACTCAGTGGCCGGGCGCGAACCGGTGGCATCGGCCAGAGCGGATTTGAAATCGATGTCTCTGGCGGCATACCGCGGCGTATCGGCGTTGGCGATATTGCTGGCGATCACCTTCTGGCGCTCGGCGCGCAACAGCAGTGCCTTGCCGTGAAAGTCGATCGAATCGGTGAGTCGGGTGTTCATCTTGGCCACTCCAGCCAGGAGTCATGAGGCCGATCGTCGCCGCAGTCCGGAAAACTTAAGCACCGAAAAGCGCCGCCGTGCCGCCGCTAATCCCACCTGTGCAACCGGCACATCGACCTATGCTGGCCCTGTTACCAACGTGCGCAGGTCACCCGCATGCCCGCATCACCGATCGATCTCTGCTCAGACTCGCACGCACAGGCTGCACCGCTCCGGTCCGCTTATCGGCAC
>CAIXXI010000255.1 GCA_903923345.1 uncultured Burkholderiales bacterium
GAGGAGATCGCGCGCAGGCTGGTGCAAGGCAAGGAACGGCTGCGCGAGGAATGACCCGGCTCAGAGAATTGACGGATCTGCCAACTGTCCACCGTGGCGTCGTCTGGAGGGCCGTGGATGTCTGCGCCGCATGACCATCGGGAACTGGGCAGACAAGGCCGCCGATCCGGGTCGACGGCCCCTGGTGATTCAGATCAATCAGGCTGCCGGGATGCGATGCAGCGCGCAGATCTTGTTGCCATCCGGGTCACGCAGATAGGCCAGATACAACTGGACGGCGCCATTTGCGCGAACGCCAGGCGGGTCCTCGATGCTGGTACCTCCGTTGGCCACACCTGCGTCGTGCCAGGCCTTGACCTGCTCAGGCGACGAGCAGGAAAAGCCGATCGTGCCGCCATTGGCAAAGGTGGCCGGCTTGCCGTCGATCGGCAGCGAGGTGGAGAAGGTGCCGGTTTTGGTCCGCCAGAAGACACGATGACGGTCGACATGGCCTGCTGGCACATCGAGTGCGCCCAGCACGGCGTCGTAGAACTTCTTGGCGCGGTCGAGGTCGCTGGTGCCGACCATGATGTGGGAAAACATGGGGTGTCTCCTTGGGTGGGTGAGCGGGCTATTCTACTGACCCGCGCGCGCCCTGTTGCGCACACTTCCTGGAGCGGCACGACATGACACAAGGCATCGGCCTGATCGGCCCGGGCGCAATGGGCCTGGCCATCACACAGTCCCTGATCCGCGGTGGCTTTCAGGTGTTCGTGCGCGACGTCAACCCCGAACGGGATGCGTTGGCCCGCGCGCAAGGCGCAGTGGTGTGCGCGTCGCCCGCCGAGGTCGCCCGACACGCTGACATCGTGATCACCGTGGTGGTGAACCGGGAGCAGACCGACGGGGTCGTCTTCGGCGCAAACGGTCTGATGGACTCGCTCGAACCCGGCGGCATCGTCATGCTGTGCTCCACGGTTGGTCCGGCCTATGCCAGCGAACTGGCCGCGCGGCTGTCATCGCGAGGCGTTCATCTGCTGGACGCGCCGATCTCGGGCGGACCGGCCCGAGCCGCCAGCGGAACGATGAGCATGATGCTGGCGGGTGATGAATCGGCGCTTGCGCGGTGCGAGCCGGTTCTTCAAGCCATGAGTGACAAGCGCTTCATCGTCAGCCATGTGGCGGGCGATGGCTCACGAATGAAACTGGTCAACAACCTGATGGCCGCGATCAATCTCGTCGGTGCAGCCGAGGCCTTCGCGCTGGGCATCAAGGCCGGCTTGGACCCGCGAAAGATCTACGAGGTGATGGTGGCATCGTCGGGTCAGAGCTTCATGGGCGCAGACCGCATGAAGCGTGTGATCGAGAGCGACCCGACGGTGACGGCTGCCTCACCGATTCTGACCAAGGACGTCGGCCTGGCCCTGGACCTGTCGCAGGAACTGCATTTCCCGGCCACACTGGGCAGCGTGGCGCATCAGGCCCTGCTGGCCACTGTGGGCATGGGGCTGCAGGACCAGGACGATGCGTGGGTCATTCGGGTCTATGAAGCCCTCTCGGGCATCGAGTTAGGCCATTGATGCGCATCAGCCCTCTGATTGGCTATCGCGAGTTGATGTCGCGGCAAGCTCTGATGACGATGTTTGCCGCGGTCATGCTGGCCCTGGCGATCCCTGCGAGCGTGTTGCTGCTCATGGACGACAGAACATGGCGAGACGTCGCCATCTGGGCCAAACCCTTGAAGTTCATGCTGTCGACGGCTGCGTTCTCAGCAACCACCGCATGGTTTGTTGGCCTCTTGCCCAAGCACGTGCAGCACTCGCCCATGGTCAATCGCCTGGCCTGGACGGTGGTCATCACCTCAAGCTTTGAAGTCGGATACATCAGCTTGCAAGCCGCACTGGGAGAGGGCTCTCACCACAATGTCGGTGACCCACTGCATGCGGCGCTGTACGGCCTGATGGCGGTTGCAGCAGTGGCCCTGACTGCCACGCAAGCCGTTCTGGCAGGGCTGATCTGGCGGCACAGCCCTGAGCGTGACACCGTGTTTGTCCGTTCTGTGGTGATCGGTCTGCTGTTGACGTTTGTTCTTGCAACAGCGAGCGGCTTCATGCTCGGGGGTCAACAACCCCCTGCAGGCGTGGGCTTACCCATCGTGGGGTGGCATATCGGCCAGGCAGACGCTCGGCCTGCTCACTTCCTGGGTGTCCACGCCCATCAACTCATTCCCTTGGCCGGTTGGTTACTCCAGCGCAATCGGGTTCGACATGCAGGGCTTTGGCTGTCTGGATGCTCAGTGATCTATGGACTTGCCTGGACCGTGTTGACGCTCTGGGCCCTTCCATAAGCAACTGTGCGTCGGCGCCAGGTCACGGAACAGCCCCGTCTTTCTTGAAAGACGGGGCTGTTCAATGTGGTGCGCGCCGGTGACGTCATACACTACCGGCCGAACGTCCAACCAGCACTTAGCGGGGAACCCATCAATGTGAGTCAATTTGAACACGGGAAACGCTGCCTACTCAGTCAACAACAGCCGTATTCAGAAGTTCCTGAACGCGGACACTCGCGACGCAGCGCTGCAGATGGGTGGCTGGGATCGATTCAAGGACTATTTCCGGGCCGATAACGACAAGAAGGCCACCAAGATCGCCGCGATCTACGACTCGATCGTCGCAGCAGCGCCTGACGATCGGACGCCCCTCAACATGCTCGACCGCTTCCATGCGCTCAAGCGTCTGGCCGCATCGCCCGAGGACCA
>CAIXXI010000256.1 GCA_903923345.1 uncultured Burkholderiales bacterium
CGGAAATGCGCTTCGATCGTGCGCCTCAGAATGGTCTCGTCGGCCTCGCCTTCTGCGCCGCGACGCACCGCGTGCCACACCGATTTCGACACCGACGCCGGCTGCTCGGCTGCAGTCAGCACCTTCTCGAGGCTGACCATCGCCGGATTGCAGCGCAGATGGAAATCACCGTCCTCGTCCCAGACATAAGCGATGCCGCCCGACATGCCGGCTGCGAAGTTGCGCCCGGTCTTTCCAAGCACGACCACGGTGCCACCGGTCATGTATTCGCAGCCGTGGTCGCCCGTGCCTTCCACCACTGCAATGGAGCCGGAATTGCGAACCGCAAAGCGCTCGCCGGCCACGCCGTTGAAGTAGGCCTCACCCTCGATCGCGCCATAAAGCACCGTGTTGCCGACGATGATGTGTTCAGGGCCGAAGCCACGGAAGTCATTGGCACAGCGCACGATCACCCGTCCGCCCGACAGGCCCTTGCCGACATAGTCATTGGCCTCGCCCACCAGGTCGAAGGTGATGCCGCGCGCAAGGAAGGCACCAAAACTCTGACCGGCCGTGCCATTGAACTGGATGTGGATGGTGTCGTCCGGCAGACCGGCATGGGTGTGCTGGCGGGCGACCCGACCGGACAACATCGCACCCACCGTGCGATTGACGTTGCGGATCGGGGAGATGAAGGAGACCTTCTCGCCGCGCTCCAGTGCTCCGATCGACTTTTCGATCAGCTGGTGATCGAGGGCATGCACCAGGCCATGGTCCTGCGTGGAGACGGCAAAGCGCGGGACATCGGCCGGCATGTCCGGCGCGTGGAAGATGCGGGAGAAATCCAGGCCACGGGCCTTCCAGTGGGCGATGCCTGGGCGGGTGTCGAGCAGTTGGGTCTGACCGATGAGCTCATCGAGCGTGCGGATGCCCAGCTGCGCCATGATCGATCGTGCTTCCTCGGCCACGAAGAAGAAGAAATTGACCACATGCTCGGGCTTTCCGGCGAACCTGCGGCGCAGCACTGGGTCCTGGGTGGCCACACCGACCGGACAGGTGTTGAGGTGGCACTTGCGCATCATGATGCAGCCCTCGACCACCAGCGGCGCGGTGGCGAAGCCGAATTCATCCGCACCGAGGATGGCACCAATCACCACATCGCGACCGGTCTTCATCTGGCCATCGGCCTGAATACGAACGCGGCCGCGCAGGCGATTGAGCACCAGGGTCTGCTGGGTCTCGGCCAGGCCGAGTTCCCAGGGGGTGCCAGCGTGCTTGATCGATGACCAGGGCGATGCACCGGTGCCGCCGTCATGGCCGGCGATGGTGATGTGATCGGCCTTGGCCTTGGCCACGCCCGCAGCCACCGTTCCCACACCCACCTCGGAAACCAGCTTCACCGAGATCGATGCGCTCGGGTTGCAGTTCTTCAGGTCGTGAATCAGCTGGGCCAGGTCTTCGATCGAATAGATGTCATGGTGCGGCGGCGGCGAGATCAGACCGACGCCGGGCACCGAGAAGCGCAGCTTGGCGATGTATTCCGAGACCTTGTGCCCAGGCAGCTGGCCACCTTCGCCGGGCTTGGCGCCCTGAGCCATCTTGATCTGGATCTGATCGGCGCTGGCGAGGTATTCGGCGGTCACACCAAAGCGACCGGACGCGACCTGCTTGATCTTCGAGCGCAGCGAGTCGCCGGGCTGCAAGGCGATATCGCTTTCAATCGTGCCGCTGCCCAGCAGACTGGCGAGGGTGTCGCCCTGCTTGATCGGGATGCCGCGCAGCTCGTTCTGATAGCGCAGCTCGTCCTCGCCACCCTCACCGGTGTTGGACTTGCCGCCGATCCGGTTCATCGCGATGGCGAGCGTCGCATGGGCCTCGGTGGAGATCGATCCCAGTGACATGGCGCCGGTCGAGAAGCGCTTGACGATCTCGACGGCCGGCTCGACCTCGTCGATCGGGATGGCGCGAGACGGATCGACGCGGAACTCGAACAGACCCCGCAGGGTCATGTGCCGGCGCGACTGGTCATTGATGATCTGCGCGTATTCCTTGTAGGTCTGGAAGCTGCCTGCCTTGGTGGAATGTTGCAGCTTGGCAATGGCATCGGGCGTCCACATGTGCTCTTCACCGCGGGTGCGATAGGCGTACTCGCCGCCGGCATCGAGCATCCCGGCCAGGACCTGATCGCCGCCGAACGCAGTGCGATGCATGCGCAGGGCCTCTTCGGCCACCTCGAAGATGCCGATGCCCTCGACATTGGAGGCGGTGCCGGTGAAGTATTTGTCGATCAGATCCCGATTCAGGCCGATCGCTTCGAAGATCTGTGCGCCGGTATAGGACATGTAGGTCGAGATGCCCATCTTCGACATGATCTTCTGCAGACCCTTGCCGATCGCCTTCACATAGTTCTTGATGGCTTTGTCGGCCGACAGGTCCGGGCCGAGCCCTTCGTGCATCTGCGCGATGGTTTCCATCGCCAGGTACGGATGAATCGCTTCAGCGCCGTAACCGGCCAGCAGCGCGAAATGATGGACTTCGCGCGCCGAACCGGTTTCAACGACCAGGCCGGTGGCGGTGCGCAGACCGGCATTGATCAGGTGCTGGTGGATGGCCGATGTGGCGAGCAGGGCCGGGATGGCGACATGCTCGGGATCGATGCGGCGATCCGAAACGATCAGGATGTTGTAGCCGCTTCTGACCGCATCGACTGCATTGGCGCACAGCGAGGCCAGGCGCGCCTCGATGCCGTCTTTGCCCCAGGCGACCGGATAGCAGACGTCGAGCTCGAAGCTCTGGAATTTGCCGTCGGTGTAGCGACCGACATGTCGGATACGGTCCATGTCCTCGGCGGACAGGATCGGCTGCGAGACTTCCAGGCGCAGCGGCGGGTTGATGTTGTTGATGTCGAGCAGGTTCGGCTTGGGGCCGACGAAGGACACCAGCGACATCACCAGCTGCTCGCGGATCGAATCGATCGGCGGGTTGGTCACCTGAGCAAACAGCTGCTTGAAGTAGTTGAAGAGCGGCTTGTTCTTGTCGGACAGGACCGCCAGCGGCGAGTCGTTGCCCATCGAGCCGATCGCCTCTTCTCCATCGCGGGCCATCGGCGCCATCAGGAACTTGATGTCTTCCTGGGTATAGCCGAAGGCCTGCTGGCGATCGAGCAGAGCGACCTGCTCGAGCGGCCGGTCGGTGTCGGCTGAGGACTCGTCGTCACCGGTCGTCGTCGGGAAGGCGGTGGTGTCGAGGCTGTCGAGCTTGACGCGCAGGCGATCGATCCACTGACGATAGGGCTGGCTGGCCGCGAGCTGATCCTTGAGCTCCTTGTCGTCGATGATCCGGCCCTGCTCGAGGTCGATCAGGAACATCTTGCCGGGCTGGAGTCGCCATTTCTTGACGATGCGCGACTCGGGGATGTCGGGCAGCACGCCTGTCTCGGAGGCCATCACCACCAGGTCGTCGTCGGTCACGATGTAGCGGGCGGGGCGCAGGCCGTTGCGATCCAGGGTGGCGCCGATCTGGCGGCCGTCCGTGAACGCGATGGCGGCCGGGCCATCCCAGGGCTCCATCATCGCTGCGTGGTATTCGTAGAACGCGCGGCGGTTCTCGTCCATTAGCGTGTGCTGCTCCCAGGCCTCCGGGATCATCATCATGATCGCCTGCGCCATCGGGTAGCCGGACATCACCAGCAGCTCGAGGCAGTTGTCGAAGCAGGCGGTGTCGGACTGGCCGGGATAGATCAGCGGCCAGAGCTTCTTGAGGTCGTCGCCCAGCACGGCCGAGGCCATCACGCCTTCGCGGGCGCGCATCCAGTTGTAGTTGCCCTTGACGGTGTTGATTTCGCCGTTGTGAGCGAGCCGGCGATAGGGGTGGGCGAGCTCCCAGGCCGGGAAGGTGTTGGTCGAGA
>CAIXXI010000257.1 GCA_903923345.1 uncultured Burkholderiales bacterium
CCGATTCATCTCCAGCAGCAGCACCAGGGCTGCACAGACCAGCAGCTTGTCTGCCACCGGATCAAGAAAGGCACCGAAGGCCGATTCCTGGCCCAGCTTTCGCGCCAGCCAGCCGTCGACCCAGTCGGTGATCGCGGCTGCAACAAAGAGAACCGTACCCAGCAGGTTGCGGGTCTGCCCGGTGAGCCAATCGCCTGGCACGAGATAGACAGCCACCAGCAGCGGAATGGCGAGCATCCGCAGCCAGGTCAGGGTATTGGGAAGGTTCCACCGCATCAATGCAGGCGCTTATAAATGTCCTCGGCGAGCGCCCGAGAAATGCCTTCAACAGTGGCCAGATCCTCGACGCTGGCCGCCATGATGCCACGCAGGCCCCCGAAGCGCGCCAGCAGCCGCTGACGCTTCTTGGGGCCGACCCCGTCGATATCCTCCAGGCGAGAGGTGTTGCGGGCCTTGGCGCGTCGGGCGCGCATGCCGGTGATGGCAAACCGATGCGCTTCGTCTCGAATTTGCGCAATCAGCATCAGCGCAGCCGAATCACTGCCCAGCACCGCCGGCTCTCGTCCATCAGCGAAGACCAGGGTCTCAAGGCCGACCTTGCGGCCCTCGCCTTTGGACACGCCCACGATGATTGAAGGGTCGAAACCGAAGTCTTCGAACACTTGCCGTGCCACCTCGACCTGGCCTTTGCCGCCATCGATCAGCACGATGGTGGGCATGACGCCCTGCCCCAGGCCTTCGGGCGCAGGCGCGTTCGATGGCGAATCGGTCGGACTCATCGACGCGGACGCAGAGGCCTCATCGGCACGAGCGTCCTCGGCCAATCGGCCGTAACGCCGGGTGAGCACCTGGCGCATGGCCGCATAGTCGTCGCCTGCGGTCACATCATCGATGTTGAATCGCCGGTATTCACCCCGCTGAAGCTCATGGTGGTGGTAGACCACGCAGGAGGCCTGGGTGGCTTCGCCCATCGTGTGACTGATGTCGAAGCACTCGATGCGCAGGGTCTCAAGGTCGATGTCTTCCAGGCCCAGCACTTCGGCCAGAAAGCGCGTGCGCCCCTGTTGCGAGCCCTCCTGCGCCAGCACACGCGCCAGCGCAATCCCGGCATTTTGCTGAGCCTGTTCAAGCCAGCGTCGCCGCGCGCCGGAAGGCTGACGCACCCAGCTGACCGCATGCCCGCACCGGGCCTGCAACAGGGCCAGTGCATCCGGTGTGGCCGGCTCAAGCGCACACACGATGACCGGCGGCACCTCACCTTCGGCATAGTGCTGGGAGACAAAAGCCTCAAGCACTTCAGCCGGCACTTGATCATCGAGCGCATCAACCTGCACCGGGAAATGAGCCCGATCGCCGAGGTGACGCCCACCGCGGACCATCGCCAGGTTCACACAGATCCGCCCTGCCCCAGCCTGCACAGCGATGATGTCGACATCGACATCGCTTCCGGTCTCCATCGTCTGCTGATGCAGGATGCGCGACAAGGCCGTCATCCGATTGCGCAAGACCGCAGCCTCTTCGAAGCGCAGCTCATTCGCTGCCTCATGCATGCGTGCCTCGAAATCCTCGAGCAGCTCCTGATGCCCACCGCGCAGAAAGCGCATCGCGGCATCGACATCAGCGCGATAGCCGGCCTCATCGATCAGGCCGACACACGGCGCGCTGCACCGACCGATCTGATTCAGCAGACAGGGCCGAGACCGGTTCGAAAACACGGAGTCCTCGCAGGTTCTGAGGCGAAACACCTTTTGCAGAACCTGGATGCTCTCCTTGACAGCCCAGGCACTCGGATAGGGGCCGAAATACTGACTGCGTTTGTCGGTGTTGCCGCGGTAATAGGCGATTCGCGCAAAACGGTGCGCCGTGAACTTGAGGAACGGGTAGGTCTTGTCGTCGCGAAACAGGATGTTGTAGCGCGGGTGCTGGGTCTTGATGAGGTTGTTTTCAAGCAGCAAGGCCTCGGCCTCGGAGCCAGTAACCGTGGTCTCAATGCGCACGATCCGCGCCACCATGTGGGCAATGCGCGGACTCGGATGGGCTTTCTGAAAATACGATGAGACGCGCTTTTTCAGGTCTCGTGCCTTGCCCACATAGAGCAAGGTTTCATCCTGCGCGAGCATGCGATAGA
>CAIXXI010000258.1 GCA_903923345.1 uncultured Burkholderiales bacterium
CTCCAGTAGGTGTTGCGCGGGTGCGGGTCGTCGGTGTACTCCACGCTCCAGGCGTAGCCCTTGCGCAGGCCGTACTCGATCTGCAGAGTGATCTCGGCATCGGTCAAATCGGGCAAAAAGCTGAACTGGCCTTGAGTGATGCGGCCGGTGGGGTTGCTCATCATGATTCGGATCTCCTTGGGCGAATTCAGTTCGACGCGGTCGGTGAGACCGCGTAGTCGCTGGTGTCGGTCGAGGTGTAGTTGAAGCTGATGTCGCCCCAGGTATCGAGCGCCTGCTTCAGGGGCGTGCAGAACTGGGCGGCCTTGCGCAGCACGTCCGGGCCTTCGTTCCGGATGTCCACGCCTTCGTTACGGGCCTTGACCATGGCTTCCAGGGCCACGCGGTTGGCCACGGCGCCGGCCTGGATGCCTGCCGGGTGGCCGATCGTGCCGCCGCCGAACTGCAGGATCACGTCGTCACCGAACAGGTCGATGAGCTGGTGCATCTGGCCGGCATGGATGCCGCCCGAGGCCACCGGCATCACCTTCTTGGTGTCGACCCAGTCCTGGTCGAAGAACAGGCCACGCGGCAGGTCTTGCTTGGTGTAGCTGTCGCGGCAGACGTTGTAGTAGCCCTGCACGGTCATCGGGTCGCCTTCGAGCTTGCCGACCGCCGTGCCGGTGTGCAGGTGGTCGCAGCCTGCGAGGCGCAGCCACTTGGCCATCACGCGGAAACTCACGCCATGGTTTTTCTGGCGGGTGTAGGTGCCGTGGCCGGCGCGGTGCATGTGCATCACCATGTCGTGCTTGCGGCACCAATTGGCCATGCTCTGGATGGCCGTCCAGCCGATCACCAGGTCGACCATGATCACGACCGAGCCGAGTTCCTTGGCGAACTCGGCGCGCTCGTACATGTCTTCCATGGTGGCGCCGGTGATGTTCAGGTAGCTGCCCTTGACTTCGCCGGTGGCCGCAGCCGCCTTGTTCACGCCGTCCATCACGTACAGGAAGCGGTCACGCCAGTGCATGAAGGGCTGCGAGTTGATGTTCTCGTCGTCCTTCATGAAGTCGAGGCCGCCCTTGAGGCCTTCGTAGATCACGCGGCCATAGTTGCGTCCGGACAGGCCGAGCTTGGGCTTGGTGGTGGCGCCCAGCAGCGGACGGCCGAATTTGTCCAGGCGCTCGCGCTCCACGATCATGCCGGTGGGCGGGCCCTTGAAGGTCTTCACATAGGCGACCGGAATGCGGATGTCTTCCAGGCGGGCGGCCTTCAGGGGCTTGAAGCTGAAGACATTGCCGATGAGGCTGGCAGTCATGTTCGCGATCGAACCCTCTTCGAAGAGGATCAGGTCGTAGGCGACCCAGGCGAAGTACTGGCCGGGGGTGTTGGGCACCGGCTCGACGCGATAGGCCTTGGCGCGGTAGCTGTCGCAGGCGGTGAGACGGTCCGTCCAGACCACAGTCCAGGTCGCGGTGCTGGATTCGCCGGCCACTGCTGCAGCCGCTTCGATCGGATCAACCCCATCCTGCGGGGTGATCCGGAACAGGCACAGCACGTCGGTGTCCTTGGGCTGATAGTCGGGCTCCCAATAGCCCATCTGGCGGTACTTCAGCACGCCCGCGGAGTAGCGCTGCTTTTTGTCCCGGATCTGTTCGTCGGCCTTGGGGCCGTTCTCGACGGGTGAGTTCACGGATATTCCAGTCAGCAAAGGTGAGGTGGACGCACTGTATTGACCTGGACAGATAAGATAAAGTCAGACTTTTGTTGGTTTTGATTAAGTAAAACTTAATTGAGATGGACGGCGTGCGATGAACATCACCTTTCGCCAGTTGCGGGTGTTCACTGAAGTGGCCCGGCAGGGCAGCGTTCAGCGCGCCGCCGAGGCCTTGCACCTGAGCGCACCGGCGGTGTCGATGCAGATCCGCGAGATCGAGTCCCAGGTGGGGCTGATGCTGTTCGACCGGCCCGGTCGGCGGCTCGAGCTGTCGGGTGCAGGTGAGTACTTCCTTGTCTACGCACGCAGGCTGCTGGCCACGCTCAAGGAAGCTGAGGATGCGATGGCCCGCCTGACGCGGGTCGAATCAGGGGTCCTCACACTCGGAATGGTCAGCTCGGCCAAATACTTTCTCCCCGGGTTTCTGGCCCGATTCCATGCCGAGCATCCGAGCATCGAAGTGCGGCTCAAGCTCGGTAACCGGGAGCAGCTGGTCGCGCTGATGCAATCCGGCGAGGTCGATCTGGCGGTGATGGGGCGTCCGCCGCGCGACTGGCCGAACCGGGCCGAACCCTTCGCCCTGCATCCTCATGTGCTGGTGACCGCCCCTGACCATGCATTTGCGCGCGCCGAAAGCGTGCCGGCACAGGCCCTGGCCCGCGAGCCCTTCATCGTGCGCGAGCCGGGTTCGGGCACCCGGACGGCACTGGAGGCCTATCTCGCCCAGCACCACCTGCAGCCGACCTTTCTGATGGAGATGGACAGCACCGAGGCGATCAAGCAGGCGGTGATGGCCGGGCTGGGCGTGAGCCTGGTGTCACAGCACACGATCGGCCTGGAGTGGCGTCACGGGCTGATTGCAGCGCCGGCGGTCGAGGGCTTGCCCCTGATGCGGCGCTGGCACCTGGTCAATGCGGCGGGTCGGCTGCTATCGCCTGCAGCCGAAGCCTTTCGCTATTTCCTGTTGGAGCAGGGCGAGGCCCATCTGGCAGGAATGTTCGGCCAGATGGGCTAGCTCTAGGGGCGAAGCCCGAGCGTTGTGGCCGTTCAGATCTGGCGCAGCCAGACCTCGCCGATCAGGTGGTCGGCCCGCTTGCGCAGTACGACATTGGCGCGCTCACGGCTGGGCAGGATGTTCTCGTTGAGGTTGGCGAGATTGATGTCACGCCAGATGCCCAGCGCCACCTCCCGGGCCTGCTCGACGCTCAGGTCCTTGTAGTGATGGAAGTACGAAGTCGGGTTCTGGAACACGCTGCGCTGCAGCTTCAGGAAGCGCTCGACGTACCACTCCTGGATGTGGGCCTCCTCCGCATCCAGATACAGCGAGGTGTCAAAAAAGTCCGAGACGATGATCGAAGGCGCCCGCCCGCCCTCGAGTGTCGCGGTCTGCAGCACATTGAGCCCTTCGAAGATGAGGATGTCGGGGCTGGAGATCGTCTGGGCCTGACCGGGGACGATGTCATAGCCCTGGTGAGAATAGACCGGCGCGCTGACTTCGGAGCGGCCGGCTTTCAGATCGGCCAGGAAGCTGATCATGCGGCGTCGGTCGTAGCTCTCCGGAAAGCCCTTGCGATGCATCAGGCCGCGCTCGAGCAGGGTGGCGTTCGGGTACAGAAAGCCGTCAGTCGTGACCAGGGCCACCGAGGGATGGTCCGGCCAGCGTGCCAGCAGCGCCTGAAGGGTTCGGGCAAAGGTGCTCTTGCCGACCGCAACGCTGCCGGCGATCCCGATCACATAGGGCCTGCGGCCGACCGGCTTGCCGAGAAACTCGTCGCGCACACCTGACAAGGTGCGGGCCGATCGGACATGCAGGTTGAGCAGCCGTGACAACGGCAGGTAGATCTTCACCACGTCTTCGAGCGAGACCTGCTCGAGCACACCCTGCAGGGCCGCCAGTTCTTCGGCCGACAGGGTGAGCGGCGTGCTCAGTCGAAGGGCTGCCCATTCGTCGCGCTCGAAGACGACGTAGGCGGAAAATTCCGTGCCGGTATCCGCGTTCATCGTCGCGAGCTTACCGCAGTGCAGCAGGAACGGGGCACTCGCAAGCTGTTCCGCACCCTGTCGTACACTGATCTTCCGTGATTGAATGCCGCCCCGCACCGATCTTCATGCCCTTAGCCCGGTTCGCTTCATGAGGTTCGTCCTGATCGCCCTGCTTGCCGCCAACCTGGCGCTGCTGGCCTGGTTTCAGGGCTGGATGGCGCCGTACGGCGGCGATGGCCGCGAGCCGCATCGGCTGGCGCGCCAGATCGGTGCCGATCGGATCAGGGTGATGACCGTCGATGAGACCCGCAAGGCGGCTCAATCGACCGATGCTGTTGCGCCGACCCCAACGGCGGGCTCGACCGAAGCGGCACCACAGCCGGCCGGCGTGCCAGAACCGGCTGCCCGAGCGCCGGAATCCGCCAGACGACCCCGGCAGGCGACCCCGGTCAGAGAGCCGAATAACTGAGCCGGATCAGTGGGTCAGATCAGCGAACCCACTGCGCGCCTCTGTTGAAGCGCCCGCAGTGGGCGAGCTTCAGGCGGCGGCGTTCAGTTC
>CAIXXI010000259.1 GCA_903923345.1 uncultured Burkholderiales bacterium
CCCACTGAGCACCTCTCGCAGCGCCTCGGTCCCACCGGTCGAGGCGCCGATTGCGATGATCTTCTCGGTGCTCACTCGGGAGAACACCACCGGCACCGGCTTGACCAGCGGCGGCGCGCCGGCTAAGGGCCCGGAGCCTGCAGCACGCGGCGCACTCGATGCCGGCGCAGGCGTTGCCACCGGGCGCCGGGCGATCCGGGCACGGGCCGCAATACGCAGCTTGTCGGTGATCTCGACGGCCATTTCCTGCAGGCCTTGAGCCAGCCCCAGTCTGGGCTTAGCCACGAAATCGACCGCCCCCAGCTCGAGGGCTCGCAGCGTGGTCTCGGCGCCGCGCTCAGTGAGCGTGGACACCATCAGCACCGGCATGGGCCGCAGCCGCATGATCTTCTCGAGAAAATCGAGCCCGTCCATGCGCGGCATCTCGACGTCCAGGGTGATCACATCCGGGTTGAGCTCGCGGATCATCTCCCGCGCCATGTAGGGGTCCACAGCAGCCCCGATGCAGACCATGTCGGGCTGGCTGTCGATCACGGTCTTGAGAATGCTGCGCACCAGCGCCGAGTCATCCACCACGACGACGCGAATCCGGTTGGGCGCACTGGCAGGGGTCGATGAACTCATGGCGGATTCCTCAGAAGAGTTCCACGCTGCCCGAAGCGCTGGCAGCAGGCTGTTGGACGAGGCGGCCGCGGTATGCGGTCTCCTCGCTTGCAATGGTTTCGTACTGGGCCGGGGCGAGCTTCTTGACCAGGGCACGGCCACTGCCCGGGAACAGGCAGACCTTGCGCGGACAGACATCAAGCACGTCGCGCGAAACCACTGGAATGCGCTCCGAGGCCAGGAACTGATCGATGAACTCGACATTGCGCTCGCCGATATTGATCGACGAAAAGTTGCGCATGACATGGCCGCCACCGAATACCTTGGCCTGCAGCCGCTCACGCCGTGCACCGCGCTTCATCATTTCATTGATGAGCAGCTCCATCGCGTAGACACCGAATCGGCCGGCACTGCCGCCATCGGGCAGCATGAAATGGTTCATGCCGCCCAGGCCTGCCGTCTTGTCGATCAGACACGCCGCCACACATGAGCCGAGCACCGTGGTGATCAGCAGATCATCGCCGTCGTGTACGAAATACTCACCGGGCATGAGCTTGACCGCCTCGGCCTTGAAAGCTGCGTCCTGATAGAAGTGACGTGCCTCGTATTCGCGAGGTGCTCGGGCACGCAGCGCAGCCAGACGGTCTGGCGCGGGGCGCGAACTCGGCGATGACATCCGGGGCGAGGCAGCAGGCGCGTTCACGATGACTGCCCCATGCCTCGATCAGGCAGTCGCTCATAGACCGTCTTGCCACGCAGGCCAAACAGGTCTGAGTGAGTCGAGAAATTTTCAGAATGGCCGGCAAACAGCAGGCCACCCGGCTTCATGGCGTGATGAATCCGCTCGAGCACCGTTCGCTGCGTCGGCGCATCGAAATAGATCATCACATTTCGGCAGAACACCACATCGAAGGGCTGCGCGAATCGCAATGCATCGTGCACGAGATTGACCTGTGCAAATTCGACCAGCCGCACCAATTCCGGACGCACCCTCATGAGCCCGGCGTTGTTGCCAGACCCTTTCAGGAACCAGCGTCGGCGCGTCGCTTCATCGAGCCCCTTGTCACTGGCCACCGGATAGACCGCCGCCTGCGCGGTACGCAGCACCTCGGTATCGATGTCGGATGCAAAAATCTTGACTTGCGCCGATGGCCCGAGCGTGTCGAGTGCGGTGATCGCAATCGACCAGGGCTCCTCGCCGGTTGAGGCGGCGGCACACCAGATGCGGATCGGCCCTTTCTGCGCTTTCAGAAACTCGGCAAGCATCGGAAAGTGGTAGGCCTCCCGGAAAAATGCCGTCAGGTTGGTGGTCAGCGCATTGACGAATGACTGCCACAGCGGCGAGTTGGGCCGTTCGACGGCATCGAGCAACTCACCGTAGCCGTACAGGTTGTGCTCGCGCAGAACCCGGGCCAGCCGGCCCTGAACCATGCTTTGCTTGCTGGGCTGCAGGTTGATTCCAGCCCGCTCCTTGATGATGCGCCGAGCCCGCTCGAAGTCTGCCTGCGAGAGGCTTGCCTGATGGCCGGGTATGACAGCGAGCGTCATCACGGGGCTCCGGTCAGCGGATCACGGGGAGCTTGAATGCATTGACCGCATCGACCAGCCGGTCGGCCTGATCCTTGAGGCTGCCTGCAGCGGCTGCACTTTGCTCGACCAGGGCGGCATTTTGCTGGGTCATGCCATCCAGATTGCCGACGGCTGCATTGACCTGATCGATCTCCATGTCCTGCTCCCCGGTGGCGGCCGAGATCTCGGCGATCACCGCACTCAGGCGACCGACTGAATCAACAATCCCCTGCATGGTTTTGCCGGCGTCATGCACGATCTGCACGCCGGATTCAACGCGACCCACGCTCTCGCTGATCAAGGACTTGATTTCCCGGGCGGCCTCGGCGCTGCGCTGCGCGAGACTTCTCACCTCGGCGGCCACCACCGAAAAGCCCCGCCCCTGCTCACCGGCCCGCGCCGCTTCAACCGCAGCATTGAGCGCCAGAATGTTGGTCTGGAAGGCGATGCCGTCAATCACGCCGATGATGTCGGCAATCTGACGGCTGCTGGCCTCGATCTCACGCATGGTGCTCACCACCCGCTCGACCGCCTCACCGCCGGTCGATGCCTGTTCGCAGGCCTGCGCAGCAATGCCGCTGGCCTCGCTGGTGCGAGCAGCGTTGTCATGTGTGGATGTGCCAACCTGCTGCAGGGCGGCGGCTGTCTGCTCCAGGCTGGCAGCCTGCTGCTCGGTTCGATTGGACAGATCCAGCCCGCCTTTGGCGATTTCATCGGTGGTGTTTCGAATGCTCTGCGCCTCGCGACG
>CAIXXI010000260.1 GCA_903923345.1 uncultured Burkholderiales bacterium
CCGGCCGGAGCCAAAATTGCCGTGGAATCGGCGCAGGCTAACGTGGCGCGCAGCGCCAGGTTAAGGCCGCAGGCCGGCCGGAGCCAAAATTGCCGTGGAATCGGCGCAGGCTAAGGTAGCGCGCAGCGCCGCCCCGACAAAGACCATTTCAGTCATGCCAGACTAACGCCTGCCGAGATTGTCGACAGGCCACTAGGACAAGCAATGCCACTTGCCGCAACGACCACCCTGCCGCACACCCTGCGCCGAGCATTGTTCAAGCTCTTGACTGGCGCATTGGCCTTGGCCGTCGCTTCAGGCGCGGCCCTTGTCAGTCCGGTGCAAGCCCAGGTCCGCGATCAGGCGTTCGTGCTGGGTTTTCAGAGTCCGCGTGGCAATTCTCTCGCTGAAAGCGCAGAGCGCTTCGCCGAGATCGTCGCAAAAAAGAGCGGTGGCAGCATGACGGTCAACGTGCGCCCGGGCGGTACGCTTGGCGGCGATGTGCAGACCATTTCGGCTGTGCAGGCCGGTCAGGTGGCGATGACCACGGTTTCGGCTGGACTGATGGTGAGTCTCGTCAAGGAATTCAGCCTGCTCGACTTGCCCTACCTCTTTGATTCTCACGAAGAGGAGTGGGCGATCACGGATGGCCCGTTTGGCAAGATGGTTGCGGAACGGCTTGCCGCCAAGGGTCTGATCCTCGTCGGCTGGAATGGCGGCGGCTTTCGTCACCTCACCAATAGCCTTCGACCCGTCGAGAAACTCGAGGACCTCAAGGGCTTGAAGGTCCGAGTGCTCCAGTCGCCGCTGTTCATCGAACTCTGGCAGTCCTTTGGCGCCAATCCCGTGCCGATGCCTTTCCCCGGACTCTACTCGGTACTTGAGCAGAAAGTCGTCGATGCTCAGGAAAACTCTGCCTCGCTCGTCGTCTCTCTCAAATTCAACGAGGTGCAGAAGTACCTGATGCTGTCCAGGCATTCCTATTTTTCGGCGATGACTGTGTTCAGCAAGGTCATCTGGGATCAGCTCAATCCCGAAGAGCGCCAGGTCATCCTTGATGCGCAGGAAGACACGAAAATGCTCTTCCGAAACGGTGCCAGACTTGAAGAGATCCGCGCGATCGAAACCCTTCGCAAGACGATGCAGGTGGTCGATCCGACCCCGCAACAGATTGCCCGCTTGCGTGCGGCCGCCAGACCCATCGTCCAGAAGTACATGGCCGACGCGGACCCTACTGTGGTCAAAGTCCTGTTTTCCGAGATCGACACGCTGCGCGCCCCGGTACTTTCCGCGCCTGCAAGGTAATCGGGTGACTGGGCAGTGTGACCGTGTCTGTCCATCACGGTCATCTCTGACCCGCTTAACGCACCGCCAACCAGATCTCGTTGCGCCTCAGGAACCAGGGCGTGTAGGGTGGGTTATAGCGCGCGCTAACCGGCTCGCCTTCGGTTGCCACGCCGGCAGCCTGCAGGGTGCTGCGCAACTTCGCCAGGTGCTCGGCATAGCTGGACTGAGTCCACAGGCCTGAGTACCGAATGACCGCCCTGAGGCCGCCCGGCTCCTCGCGCAGCACAACGCGGGGGTCGGTCGGCTCAGGTGCCGTCGCCAGCGTCACGCCCTTGGGCATCACGAACTGCACCTTCTGGCCGCCGGTCACGCCCACCTGCGTCACCGGTGCCGTCATGTCCATGCGCATCGGCACGGCGGCTTGGGTGACAGGTGCGGTCATGGCGAACTTCTTCTCGCCGGTGTTCTTGCCAAAGATATAGCCGGCCAGAATCGGAAAGGCCTGGTTGCCAGCGTCCTCGACCGCCACTGGAAGCACCACCTCGGCCACAACATAGGGCGCGTAGCGGCGCAGTTCCACCGTGTCGATCGTTCTGACGACTTGGTAGTCGGGTTCTTCAATGGCTTGGCTGGTCATGGGCATCAGCGCCAGTGCGATCAGGAGCAGTCGTCGCAGCATTCGGATCACTTCTCAACCAGTGGCATGGTCTTGGCCAGTTCGCGGTATCGGCCCAGTTCGGTCTGGATGAGCGCGCGCAGCTGCTCGCCGTTGCCGGCGACGGTCTCGGCACCCCCCTGCTTTTCGTTGTAGGCGGTGTACTCGGGCGATTTCAGGATACCCAGCAGCACCTCCTCAACCTTCTGGACAATCGGCTCGGGCGTCTTGCCGTGGACGGCAAATCCGGTCCAGACCATGAGTTCATAGTTCAGGCCGAGTTCCTTCATGCCGGGCACGTTCGGCAGAAAAGGGTGACGTCCTGGGCTGGTGACCGCCAAAGGCCGCAGGCGCCCGCCTTCGATCAGCGGCATCGCGCCGCCGGTGTCTGTGATGGCGACATCGATGTCGCCGGAAATCACATCGTTGTTGGCCTGCCCCGCACCCTTGTAGGCCACATGGATGAACTCAGCCCCGGTGACCCGCTGCAAGGACAGCCCCCCGATCCGGTAGTGATG
This sequence comes from uncultured Burkholderiales bacterium, assembly GCA_903923345.1. Lineage (GTDB taxonomy): Bacteria > Pseudomonadota > Gammaproteobacteria > Burkholderiales > Burkholderiaceae_E > UBA4615. Next base: position 2,440 of record CAIXXI010000260.1, read on the forward strand.
GCCGTAATTGGACATCTTGACCGTGCCCGGTTTGGCGCGTGCTTCAGCCAGCACGTCATTGAGGGTCTTGAAACGCGAATTGGCCCCGGTCACGATGACATGGTGGGCGCGGGCAATGTAGGCCACCGGGCGAATGTCGCGCAGCGGGTCGTATTGCACTTCGCGCAGCAGGGGCGTGAGCACCATCGGCGAGGGTGTGATGTACATGATGCTGTGGCCATCAGGCGGACTGGCCAGCAGATTTTGAACCGCAATGACGCCATCTCCACCGGTTCTGTTCTCGACCACGGCAGGCTGCCCGGTCACCTTTCCCACCCGCTCTGCAACAAAGCGGGTTCCGGTGTCGGCGCCACTGCCCGGCCCGAGCGCCACGATGAAACGCACGGGTTTGGTCGGAAAAACCGGATTGCTCTGAGCACGTGCCAGGGCGGGCACCAGCACGCTGCCCAGGCCGACGCCCAGGCCAGCAAGGATGGAACGGCGCATCTTCAAGTCTCCCTGTGTATTGGATGGTGTGAGGCATCGGGCGCAGTACATGCCACGCCCTTCTTCAATGCCCAGTCTGTCTACGATACAGCCTGCCCACGGTCATCAGTGGCCAGGCGATCCGGTTTTAGAGAGCGTCGGCTGCGAAGTCGGCCAGTCTCGAGCGCTCGCCTCGCTGCAAGGTCACATGTCCCGCATGCGCCCAACCCTTGAAGCGATCCACCACATAGGTCAGGCCCGATGAACTCTCGGTCAGATAGGGCGTGTCGATTTGCGCGATATTGCCCAGACAGATCACCTTGGTACCCGGCCCGGCACGCGTGACCAGCGTCTTCATCTGCTTGGGCGTGAGGTTTTGCGCTTCATCGATGATCAGGTACTTGTTGATGAAGGTGCGCCCGCGCATGAACGACAGGGCCTTGACCTTGATGCGCGAGCGGATCAGGTCCGTGGCCGCTGCACGCCCCCATTCACCGCCCGAGCCATTGCCCTGGTTCAGGACTTCCAGGTTGTCTTCGAGGGCGCCCATCCAGGGCTGCATCTTTTCTTCCTCGGTGCCTGGCAGGTAGCCGATGTCTTCGCCGACCGGCACCGTCGCACGGGTCACGATGATCTCGGTGTAGCGCTTCTGCTCGAGCGTCAGCGCAAGGCCTGCGGCCAGGGCGAGCAGGGTTTTGCCGGTGCCGGCCTGACCCAGCAGCGTGACGAAATCCACCTCCGGGTTCATCAGCAGGTTCATCGCGAAATTCTGTTCGCGATTGCGGGCGGTGACGCCCCAGACGGCATTCTTGAGATGGCCGTAGTCGCGCAGGGTCTGAAGCACGGCGGTCTTGCCGTTGAGCTCCTTGACCTGCGCCGCCAGCGGTGTCTCGCCTTCGATGTAGACGAACTGGTTGAGCATGAAGGTCGACACCGCCGGACCGCTGATCCGGTACCAGTTGTAGCCGCCCTGCTGCCACGACTCCATGCCCTTGCTGTGTCGGTCCCAGAAGTCGGCGGGCAGGGCCAGCGTGCCGGAGTAGAGCAGTTCCAGGTCATCGATGA
>CAIXXI010000261.1 GCA_903923345.1 uncultured Burkholderiales bacterium
ATGTGGTCAGTGCGGATGACGAATCGCTCAACGCCATCTTTCGCTGCGCGCATTCGATCAAGGGCGGCGCAGCCACCTTCGGTTTCCAGGATGTCGCCGATCTGACCCATGTGATGGAGACCCTGCTCGACAAGTTGCGACGCCACGAGTTGTCGATCACCTCGGGGATGATCGACACCCTGCTTGAGTCGGGCGACGTGCTGCGTCAGTTGCTGGCCTTGAGACAGAACGGGTCCGGTCAGACGCTGGATTGCTCCGACCTGGTCACCCGCATTCGCGCCATGGCTGAGGGCGATGCTGCATCGGCTCCGGTGATTGCTCCGGTTTCGGCAGAAGCAGCCCCGACGCCTTCTGATGCCGGCATCGTGCTGGCTGACGGCGAGCGCGGACTCCACCTCACGATCGGCCCGCTCGAGCAGCCTGCGTTCGCCGATCACCTCGCGGAGCTGTTTGCCGAGATCCCAGGGCTGGGTACGATCACTGCGACCGATGGCGGGCAGGCGGATGCCGCGCAGATGCGACGGTTTCGGGTGATCACTTCCGCTTCAGACAGCGACCTGCTCGACCTGTTCTCATTTCATGTGGCGCGCGAGAAGGTCCAGATCACCGACCTGAGCAGCCCGGCGCCCCCGGCAGCCCAGGCGGTTGTGGCTCTGCCTGCAGTGCTGGAATCGAAGAGCGATGACTTCGGCTTTTTCGATGATGAACCCGCGATTCAGCCCGAGCCGATTGCTGCGCAAGGGGTGGCTGCATTGGCCGATCCTGCAGTGCAGGCTGAACCGCCGGTCAGTCCGGATGCAGCGGTTGCGCTTGCCCAGGTCACACCGGCGGGCGTGTCAGCCAAAGCGCCGGCTGCCGGTGGAGCCAATCTCGAGACATCGAGCATTCGGGTTCCGATTGAGAAGGTCGACCAGCTGATCAATCTGGTCGGCGAGCTGGTCATCACCCAGGCCATGCTGGCGCAAACCGGTCGCGAGCTCGACTCGGTGATCAATCAACGCATGTCGACCGGCCTGACCGATCTGGAGCGCAACACCCGCCTGCTTCAGGAGGCGGTCATGGCGATCCGAATGATCCCGATGAGCGCAGTGTTCAACCGATTCCCGCGCATGTTGCGCGACCTGTCGGCCAAGCTCGGCAAGAAGCTCGAGTTGCACACGATCGGCGATGACACCGAGCTGGACAAGGGCTTGATCGAAAAGATCACCGATCCGCTCACACACCTGGTTCGCAATGCGGCGGACCACGGTATCGAGTTACCGGCGGACCGGATCGCCGCGGGCAAGCCCGAGCTGGGCTCGGTGACGCTGGCTGCCGCCCATCAGGGTGGGTCGATCGTGATCGAGGTCCGCGACGATGGCCGTGGGCTGAACCGCGCCAAGCTGCTGAAAAAGGCAGCCGAACGCGGGCTGTCAGTCAGCGAGTCGATGACCGACCAGGAGGTCTACGGCCTGATTTTCGCACCCGGATTTTCGACCGCAGTCGAGGTCACCGATGTCTCGGGCCGTGGGGTCGGGATGGATGTGGTCAAGCGAAACATCACGTCGCTGGGTGGGACAGTCGAGATCGATTCCACCGAGGGCCAGGGCATGAGGGTCTCGGTCCGCTTGCCATTGACCCTGGCGATCATGGACGGCATGTCGGTCGGCGTTGCCCAGGAGACCTACATCGTGCCGCTCGCTTCGGTGGTCGAGTCGATTCACCTGTCAGCCAGCGACGTGAAGTCGGTCGGCGGAACCGGCCGTGTGGTCGAGGTCCGCAATGAATACCTGCCACTGATGCAACTCGATGAGCTGTTTGACGTACCCCGAGCCACCGAGAGCAGCGGCGGAATCATGATCGTCGTCGAGGCCGAGGGCGGACGGGTTGCGCTGCTCGTGGATGAACTCATCGGCCAGCATCAGGTGGTGGTGAAGAACCTCGAGGCGAATTACCGCAAGGTGCCCGGTGTGTCCGGCGCCACCATCCTCGGTGACGGACGCGTCGCACTGATTCTCGATGTGTCGTGGCTGGTACGCCGCGCACGCCACTGAAGCGCCCCTCATTGCAGACCCGATCCACACGCCATTCAACGGAGATCGACATGTCGACACGCGAACACACCCCCCTCACTGATGCCGCCCGTCCCCGCGAGTACCTCACCTTCCGCCTGGGCGAAGAGGAGTACGGCATCGACATCCTCAAGGTCCAGGAGATCCGGGGCTACGAGCAGCCCACCCGGATTGCCAACGCGCCTGCCTTCGTCAAGGGCGTCGTCAACCTGCGCGGCGTGATCGTACCGATCGTTGACCTGCGCCTGAAGTTCGGCCTGGGCAGCGCCGAGTACAACGATTTCACGGTGGTGATCATCCTGAACCTGGGTTCGAGAGTGGTCGGGATCGTGGTCGACTCGGTGTCGGATGTGATGGAGCTGTCGAGCAGTCAGATCCGGGACACGCCGGACATCGATTCAGCGGTTGATGCCGGTTTCATCACCGGCCTGGGCACGCTCAATGACCGGATGCTGATCCTGATCGCGATTGAAAAACTGATGGGCGCCTCCGAGATGGCGCTGGCCGATTCGGTCGCCTGATACCCGCCGCCAGCGGGCTTCGGACGCGCTGTCTGAAGTCAGCCTTGCACGAACAAGACGGAGAGTCGAGATGAAGCGCAATCACACACAGGGCCTGGCCTGGATCGACAGCATCGGCTTTGGTCGCAAGATGCTGATGCTGGGCCTGATCGCCCTGTTGCCGGTGTCAATCACGCTGGCATTGCTGCTGCATGCCAACCTGGACGATGTGCGCGCAGCACGTCATCAGCACGCTGGCTTGTCGGTCATCGAGACGCTGATGCCTGTCGTGCGCAGTCTGCAGGAGCATCGCGGGACCTCACGGGCGATGCTGGCTGGCGATGCCTCGTTCAAACCCCGGGTCGAAAAAGCCGCTGCATCGGTCACCGAAAGCCTGAGCGCTGCGCAGTCCGTGATCGATTCAGTCGACGCCGAAATTGCGGTTGCTGCCCGATGGAAGACGATTGCCGAACGTTGGCGCAGCCTGGCTGAGCGCAATGCGTCGATGGAGCCCGCGGTGAGTTTTCGCGAGCACAGTGCACTCATTGACGATGCCTTGAGCTTCTTTCGCCATGTTGCTGTGCAGTCTCAGCTCAATGCCCGAGGCGACAGCGCTGAAATCGAACTGGCCAATCAACTGGTCGAACGCTTGCCCAGGCTGGTCGAGAAAGTCGCTCAGACCCGCGGCTTTGGCGCAGGCCTTCTGGCCCGCGAGGCCCGGGATTCCGACTCGGTGACGCCGAACGATCGCGCAGCCTTGATGAGTCTGTCGAGTGTGGCCCGCAGCATGCTGCTTGATCTTCGATCGTCACTGGACCTGGCAGCGGCCAGTGACCCTAGCGTCACCGAGGCGGTTCAGAAGGTGCTCGCCGGGCTCGAGCCGATTAAAGGCTTTATCGATCTGGCGGACAAGCAGGCCGCACGCACTGAGGGCGAACGGCCGACGACCACTGCCTTCTTCGAGGCAGGCACGGGCGCACTCAAGCACGGCTTCGATGCACACGCCGGTCTCGCTGTCGAAATGCGGCGTCACCTCGATGAACGCTCGGAGAATGCGACCTTTACGGCTGCCTGGACCACGCTTCTGGTTCTCGCGAGCATGCTGACCTGTGCATTCATGGCCTGGTGGGTGTATCGCCGTCTGCGCTGGGCCCTCGATTCTGCGGTCGCATCGGCTCGGTCGATTGCGGATGGCCACCTGGACATCAGCGTGCCCAAAGGCGGTCGGGACGAATTCGGAACCTTGCTTGCAACGCTGGGCGATATGACCCAGTCGCTTCAGCGCGTTATTGGCAACGTGCGTCAGTCGGCCAACGAGATCACCGTCGCGGTGGGTGAAGTGGCCACAGGCAACGTCGATCTGTCACAGCGAACCGAGCAGCAGGCCGCCAACCTGCAGCAGACTTCGGCCAGCATGGAGGAGCTCTCAGGCACGGTGGCCAACAACGCCGCCAACGCCCGTCAGGCAAACCAGTTGGCGATGGGCGCATCCGAAGTGGCGCGTCGTGGTGGCGAGGTGGTTGAGCAGGTGGTCGCCACCATGAACGAGATCAGCGACAGCTCGCGCAAGATTGCCGACATCATCGGTGTCATCGACGGCATCGCGTTCCAGACCAATATCCTCGCCCTGAACGCGGCCGTCGAGGCAGCGCGTGCTGGTGAGCAAGGGCGCGGATTCTCGGTCGTGGCCGCAGAAGTGCGCAGCCTTGCGCATCGCAGCGCTCAGGCGGCGCATGAGATCAAGGGCCTGATCACCGACAGTGTCTCCCGTGTCGATTCGGGTGGACGACTCGTGAAGGAGGCCGGCTCGACCATGAGCGAGATCGTGACCTCGGTCCGGCGGGTCACCGACATCATCGGCGAGATTTCATCGGCCACCGCCGAGCAAAGCGGCGGCATCAACCAGGTCAGCAGCGCAGTCACCGAACTGGACCGCATGACCCAGCAAAACGCCGCCCTCGTTGAGCAGGGTGCGGCCGCGTCGGAGAGCCTTCGAGAGCAGGCCCGAAATCTGATCGAAACCATTGACCAGTTCCGGGTGGGAGATGGCATGAAGCCCGTCAGCGTGGCGCCCGTCGCTGCGCCGCCTGTGGCCCCGGTCAAACCCGCATCAACGCGGGCGACCCCGAGCACGACTGCAGCCGTGACCGCCCGAAATCAGACACCCGTGCGCGCAGCGGTCCTTCCATCGGCTGCTGCCAAGCCCCTGACCCAATCACTCCCACCCAGTGCTGTCGCCCATAAGGTACCGGCGGCACCCGCGCACGCAAGCCCTCCCGCTGCTGCCAAAGCACCCGCTGCCGCCAGCAAACCAGTCACCTCCCCCGCCCCGATCGTGGCCCCGGCTCCCCGGGCCACTGCGAAAGCGGCGGAAGACGACTGGGAAGAGTTCTGATCAAGGACCCATCATGCGAAACAACGGCGCGGTGACCGACCGCGAGCAGACCTACCCGGCCTCATCGATGCTGGTGTCGATGACCGACCTCAAGGGGCGCATCACCTACGCCAATTCGGCCTTCGTTCAAGTCAGCGGCTTCACCCTGGACGAACTGCTGGGCAAAGCGCACAACCTGGTGCGACATCCGGACATGCCCGCGCAGGCCTTCGAGGACATGTGGAAGACCATCCAGTCCGGACAGCCCTGGACCGCGCTGGTCAAGAACCGCTGCAAGAACGGAGACTTCTACTGGGTCCGGGCCAATGTGACCCCGGTGATCGAGAACGGCGCAAGCGTCGGATTTCTGTCGGTTCGAACCCTGCCCTCGCGCGACGAGATTGCCGCAGCGCAGGCGCTGTACGCCGCCATTCGCGAGGGACGCGCCCGCAATGGGTGTTTCGAAGCCGGGCGCTGGGTGATGAATAACCCGGTGAGTACGGTGTGGCGTCGCCTGGATGCCTCGTTGCAGGCACGAAACCTGATGGGCGTCGCAGCCATGTTGCTGGTTTCGATGCTTACGATGTGGACGACGATGCCGCACGGTGCGGCGCTTTGGACCGCCACCGCCATACAGTTCGTGCTGGCCGGATGGCTGATCGCCTCGTTCAATCGGCGCATCGCCGCGCCGCTCACCCGGGTGGCCGACGCAGCCAACCGGGTTGCAGCCGGCGCACTGGATGCGCGGGCGCAGGTCGATCGTGCCGATGAAGTCGGTCGCGTGTCGCGTGCCCTGGATCAGCTCGCGGTGAACCTGATGGCGGTGGTCTCTGACGTGCGTCGCGAGGCGCAGAGCATTCGAAACACCACCGATGAAATCGCCAAAGGCGGGCTGGATCTGTCCAATCGAACCGAGCAGCAGGCCGCCAGCCTGGAGCAGACAGCCGCCGCCCTGCAGCAGGTTGGCACATCCACACATGACAACGCCGCCCGCACCAGCGAGGCCAGCGGCATTGCTGCGCAGGCCTGCGAACAGGCATCGACCGGCGGTGAAGCGGTCGAGCGGGTGGTGAGCACCATGCGTGAGATCGAGGCCAGCAGCCGTCAGATTGC
>CAIXXI010000262.1 GCA_903923345.1 uncultured Burkholderiales bacterium
CTGACAAATTTGTCGGCCCCGCCGGTCTGTTGCAAGCCTACCGATTCCTGGCAGACAGCCGCGACCAAGCCACGGCCGAGCGTCTGGACAACCTGGAAGACCCGTATCGCCTGTTCCGCTGCCACACCATCATGAATTGTGTTGACGTCTGTCCGAAGGGTCTGAACCCAACGCTGGCGATTGGCAAGATCAAGGACTTGATGGTCCGTCGCGCTGTTTGATCGTCCTGACCGAATGACTCCGTCTCAGACATCCGACCTCTCAGCAAGCGGGCATCAGGCCGATCTGGCCCGTCGACGCCGGCTGCGCTGGCGCTCCCGGCGGGGCCTTCTGGAGAACGATCTGCTTCTGACGCGTTTTCTGGACCGCCATGAAGCTGTTCTCAATGACGAGGATGTCCTCGGTCTGGATAAACTGCTTGACCTGACCGACAACGAGCTTCTGGATCTGTTTTTGAACCGCGTTGAACCGTCGGGTGAACTCGACCATCCCGCCATACACTCGGTGCTTGCGCGTATTCGCGCGTCCTGAACACTTATCGACCTTACCTGACACGGTGTCCACGATGAACTCGACTCAAAAAGCCACGTTGTCCTTCACCGACGGCACCCCGTCAATCGAGATGCCGATCTATTCCGGAACAGTAGGCCCGGATGTGATCGACATTCGCAAACTGTACGGACAGACCGGTAAGTTCACCTTTGACCCCGGCTTCCTGTCGACCGCCTCATGCGATTCCCGCATCACCTACATTGATGGTGACAAGGGCGAGTTGCTCTACCGCGGTTATCCGATCGAGCAGATCGCCCAGCAGTGCGATTACCTCGAAACCTGCTATCTCCTGCTCAACGGAGAATTGCCCAACCGCGCGCAGCAAAAAGACTTTAACTACCACGTCGTGCACCACACCATGGTTCACGAGCAAATGACCCGGTTTTTCCAGGGTTTTCGCCGCGACGCGCATCCGATGGCGATTCTGGTGGGCTGTGTCGGGGCGCTGTCGGCTTTCTATCACGACTCCCTCGACATCAACAATCCGGAGCATCGTCATATCTCGGCGATCCGCTTGATCGCCAAGATGCCGACGCTGGTTGCAATGGCGTACAAGTACTCGGTCGGTCAGCCTTTCCTCTATCCCCGCAATGACCTGTCGTACTCGGCCAACTTCATGCGCATGATGTTTGCCACGCCGTGCGAGGAATATCCGATCAACGACGTGCTGGTGCGCGCACTGGACCGGATCCTGATCCTGCATGCCGACCATGAACAGAACGCCTCGACCTCAACCGTGCGCCTGGCGGGTTCTTCGGGTGCAAATCCCTTTGCCTGTATCGCGGCCGGCATCGCAACGCTTTGGGGTCCTGCACACGGTGGCGCCAACGAAGCCTGTCTCGAGATGCTCGACGACATCCAGGCCCAGGGCGGTGTCGCCCGGATCGGCGAATTCATCGACAAGGTCAAGGACAAGAATTCGGGCGTCAAGCTGATGGGCTTTGGCCACCGGGTCTACAAGAACTATGACCCGCGCGCCAAGCTGATGCGTGAAACTTGCTACGAGGTGCTGGGCGAGCTCGGCCTGCAGAACGACCCCTTGTTCGCATTGTCGATGAAGCTCGAGCAGATCGCACTCGAAGACGATTACTTCGTGTCTCGCAAGCTGTACCCGAATGTCGACTTCTACTCAGGCATTGTCCAGAAAGCGCTCGGCATTCCGACCTCGATGTTCACCTGCATCTTTGCATTGGCACGGACAGTCGGCTGGATCGCGCAGTGGAACGAGATGATTTCCGATCCGGATCAGAAAATCGGTCGTCCTCGTCAACTGTTCGTCGGACAGAACCGTCGCGACGTCAAGCCGGTCGATCAACGCTGATCGGAGCGGGCAGCCACAGCTCGACTTCGGTACCGATTCCCAGGGCACTGCGCAGCTCCAGCCAGCCGCCCTGGGCTTCCACAAGGTGACGCGCGACCGTCAAGCCCATCCCGGTGGACGGGCCGGCGGCGCATGGCGTGGCCTTCCAGTGAGCTTCGAAGGCATGCTGCTGGTGGGCCCGCGTCATGCCGACGCCTCGATCGCAGATGGTGATGACCACTCGATCGAATCCATCTGCCCAGTCCGTCCTTGATCTGACCTTGACCGCGTGCGTGTGCGCTGAGAAGCGACAAGCGTTGTGAAGCACACGGGTCAAGGCATGGATCAGGGGGCGTGATTCCAAAGGCATGCTGAGTGAGCCGTCGTGCAGATCAATCTGCATCGGGCGTTGTGAGTGTTCCGGGCCGAGTGCGCAGCGTGCGCGCTCAATCAGCGTCATCAATGGGATGGATCGGGTTAGTGCCAGCGCCGCTGCATCGGTCGCTGCCGCATTCTGAGTTTCCTGCCATAACGGCACAGTCGGGCGTGTCAGGCCTGGGTGCGAGGTCAGGGCCTCGGTTCGCGTCAAAACGGCATGCACGCTGGCTTCCCCAATGATGAAGTCCCAAGGACCACTGAGCGTGATATCGGACGCGGCAGCGCGGACTTGAGCCGTTGGAGCCTGTTTGAACACCTGAACAGCTGCCTTTCTGTCACGCTTTTCTGCGCGTGTTCGAGCAGCGGCGCGTGATATCCTCGCGCCCGTTGGCGGCGGCCTCAGACCGTTCTGTGGTGTTCGCCACTGGCTGTCGCGGACCCGTTGGAGCTGGCGAGCGAATGGGGGTCGGCCCGGGTGTGTCCGGTATCCAATTTCCTCACTGTCGACGAGAAACTCGTTCAGAAAGGTGAAGCGCAATGATGAAATCCTTCCAGGGTAAC
>CAIXXI010000263.1 GCA_903923345.1 uncultured Burkholderiales bacterium
CGCCCAGGCTGCCGACGTACGAGCCGCGCACCGAAATACCGCGCTGTGCGATCGGCGGCAATGACAGCGTAATTTCACCGCCAAACAAGCCGCACAGCACGTAGTGCCCCCCCTTGGCCAAAGCGGCGATGCCCAGATTGGCCGTGGCCGGCATGCCCACGAAATCCAGAGCGCCGGCGATTGCGCCACCGGTGATCGATTTGAGCTGGTCGAGTGCATCCGCGCTGCGGGTGTCGACGGATGCTGCGGCGCCCTGCTCGCGGGCCCGGGCGAGTTTGGTTTCGTCGACGTCACAGGCGACGATGTTGCTCACGCCGCGCGCCTGAAGCATCGCGATTGCGGCCATGCCCAGTCCACCGCAACCCAGGACGATCACCCAGTCGCGGGGGGCCAGGTCGGGCAGCTTGGTGATGCCGCTGAATGCGGTCAGGCCGGAGCAGGCCAGGGTTGCAGCCCAGCCTTCGTCGATGCCGCTGGCATCGATCAGGTATTTCGCATCCGGCACCACGACATGGGTGGCATAGGCGCCGGGCTTGACCACGCCCAGGAAGCGCTGGCTCAAGCAGTAATTGTCCTGACCGGCCTCGCAGACCGCGCAACTGCCGCAACCGATCCAGGGATAGACCAGGCGCTTGTCACCGACCTTGACGCCGCTCGCCTGCGGACCCAACTTCTCCACCACGCCATAGGGTTCATGTCCGGTGGTGAACGGCGGCACGCAGCCCCGATCCTTCACATAAAAACGCTTGCCGCCACCCAGATCGAAATAGCCTTCCCAGATGTGAAGGTCCGAATGGCACACACCGGATCGGGTGATGCGCACCAGGACTTCGCTGCCTTGGGGCTGAGGGGTCTCGCGAAGGCGGGCCTGCAGGGGTTTGCCATGTTCAACAACTTCGTAGCTGAGCATTGTCTTCTCCGTGTGGGTGGCGTGTGATGGGAATCGTCTGAATGCGGCTCAGCCAATGGTACGGCAGGCACGCAGCCAGACCCCTGTGCGGCATGACACAATTCGGTACTTGAAGCATGGCGCCTCGGCCTGCCGACTTTGCACACTCACGAGACACGCGCCGCATGATGAGCACGCCTTCCAACGAGTACGGACTGAGCAGCGCGGAAGCGGCATCGCTGCGTGCGCGCTCCAACCTGATGGGCGGGTATCTGGTCGCCCATGCCTGGGCGCTGATTCTTGGATCGATTGCACTGTTTGCGGTCTGGCCGAATCCGCTGACCCTTGTTGTGGCCTTCGTGGTGATCGGCAACCGGCAACTCGGCCTGGCGATCCTGATGCACGATGCCGCGCACCGGCTGCTGTTTGCAGACCCGCAACTGAACGATCGGGTCGGTGCCTGGCTGTGCGGTGCGCCGGTCGGCGCGAGCCTGCAGCGCTATCGCCCCTATCACCTGAGCCACCATCGGCACACCCAGCAGGCCGAGGATCCTGACCTGATCCTCTCAGCACCCTTTCCGATTTCCCGGCAAAGCCTTCGACGCAAACTGGTGCGTGATGCGCTTGGGATCACGGGGTATCAACGCCGCATGGAACAGTTCCAGCAGGCCATGGGCGAGGCGGTGGGCTGGCGCGCGCGGGCTCAGGCGCTGTGGCAAACCGAACGGGCCTTCTTCATGAGCAACCTCATCCTGCTGGCGGTGCTGACACTGGCAGGCGTGTGGTGGGCGTATTTCCTGCTTTGGCTTGCGCCGCTGCTAACCTGGTACCAGTTGATCAGCCGGCTGCGCAATATCGCCGAGCATGCGGTGGTCGGTCCGGCCGATGACCCGCTGCGCAATACCCGCACCACCCTGGCCGGGCCGCTGATGCGACTGGTGCTGGCCCCCTATTGGGTGAACTATCACCTGGAACACCATCTCTTCGTATTCACGCCCTGCTGGAAGTTGCCCCAGGCGCATCGACTGCTCATCGCCAAGGGCCTTCGCAATCGCATGGAAGTGGAGACGAGTTACTGGCAGGTGATTCGCAAAGCCTGCAGTGCCTCGCCCGCCAGCGGCCCGCGCGGGCCCAGGCGAAAGACGGTCTCTCACATCTGAGCGGCGCTGAACGGCGCTGACCGGACCTGAAAGGCCCGAGCGCTCGCGAGCCCGGCCGACGTCTCTCAGTCGTCGTCGCTCAGTAGTCTTCCGCGAGCAGCGGAAACCCGCTCAGTGCGCTCGGCCAGCCCACCGGCTGGGCCGGCACGACACTCGATGCATCGAGCTGATCGATCGAACTCAAGCCCATCGAGGCGAGGTTGAGCTGCATCTCGATCTCCAGCAACTCGAGCATGCGCACCACCGCGTCGACACCGCCGGCGGCCATCGCCATCGCTTCCAATCGACCCACGGCCACCACGTCAGCGCCGAGGGCCAGAGCCTTGAGGATGTCGGTGCCTCGCAGGATGCCGCCATCAAAAATCACCCGGGCACGGCCCGCCACCGCCTGCGCCACCTCGGGCAGCACATCGAGGGTGGCCTGGCCGCTGTCGAGTTGCCGCCCGCCGTGGTTCGAGACATAGACCACATCGACGCCGTGCTTCACGGCCAGTTCTGCATCCTGGGCACTGGCGATGCCCTTGACGATCATCGGCACACCGAAGCGATCCCGGATGCGGGCGAGCAACTCCCAGTTCATCGCCGGCTGCAGGGTGATCTCCGGGCGGCGCGGCAGGTTCGAGCCGGCTTGACGTGCGGATTGCGGCATCCAACGCTTCAGAATGTCCCGCTCGCGACGCGAATAGATCTGGGTGTCCGCCGTCAGGCAAAACGCGGTGTAACCCGCGGCCTTCGCGCGCGAGAACACCTCCATCGTCCAGTCTTCGCTGCCGTGCAGATAGAGCTGATAGATGCGCGGGCCCGGGCATTCGCGCGCGACCGACTCGAAATCGGGCTGACAGACTGAGCTCAGCACCTGCATCACACCGAAGGCGCTGGCTGCACGGGCTGCAGACAATCCGCCGCCTGCCTCGAACATCTGCAGTGAACCGATCGGCGCGAGCAGCACCGGAATGCGCAACTGAACACCGAGCAGGGTTCGCGTCGTATTCACCTGCGAGACGTTGTTCATCACCCGCTGGCGCAGGGCCAATCGCTCGAAAGCATGGCGGTTGCGCTTCATCGTGGTCTCGCTCTCGGCAGCCCCGATCAGGTAGTCCCACACGCCGCGATCCAGATTCATGCGGGCGTGCTGAACGATTTCGTGAAGCGTCATGAAGTCTGCGTTCATCCGGGCATCCGTGCAGTCGAGGTGGGTGAGACGCCGATGGTGCGATCTGTTGACGCGTTCGTCCATGCAAGCGCTTCCATTTCATGCAGGCTGTGACCGGCAGGCCTGATCCAGATCTGAATCAAGCCACGCGACAAACCCGCCAATCTGGGCGAGGATTGCGGGATGAATGATCGCCTCACTCGCAGCCTGCTGAACGTGGGTCATGCCATTGACCACATGTTCCTGCTGATTTTCGCCACGGCGGTGACCTCCATCGCCACCGAATTCGGCTTCCAGAACTGGGAAGACCTGATGCCCTACAGCGTCGCGGCCTTCTTCTTTTTTGGCGTCGGCTCACTGCCGGCCGGAAAGCTCGGCGATCAGTGGGGGCGGCGCTCGATGATGATCATCTTTTTCATCGGGATCGGCGTGGCTGCCATTGGCGTGAGCCTGTCCCAATCGACGATCCAGATGGCCTTCGCGCTGGCGTTGCTGGGCGCATTTGCCTCGATCTACCATCCGGTGGGCATCCCGCTGCTGGTCCAGGGCTCGACGCGGCCGGGCTGGACCATCGGCATCAATGGACTGTGCGGCAACATGGGGGTGGCCCTGGCCGCAGTCATCACCGGTTTTCTGGTCAAGTTTTTCGGCTGGCGCACGGCGTTTGTCGTGCCGGGCCTGGTGAGCATCGCCTGTGGTGTGCTGTTTGCCCTGTACGCCTCCCGCGAAAGCGCGCCGCCCGCCAAACGCAAGTCCGCTGAGTCATCGGTCCCTGCGGCGTCCATCGCCAGGCTGCTCTTCATCATGACCCTGGCCGCCACCACCAGCAGCCTGCTGTTCAACTTCTCGACCAGCAGCAACTTCGAATTGCTGAGCGATCGTTTCCTGGCGATTTCCAGGGATCCGGCCCGCATCGGCCTGCTGCTGGGCGTGGTCTATGCCGTGGCCTCGCTCGCGCAGCTGGTCGTGGGGCGCATGATCGACAAATACCCGCTCAAGCCGGTGTATCTCTGGATCGTCGCCGCTCAGGCCCTGTGTCTGGCCTTGGCCACCCAGTTGAGCGGCTGGGCGTTCTATGCGATTCAGTTCGTGTTCATGGCAACCATCTTCGGCGCCGTGCCCTTCACCGATGCCATGCTGGTGCGCTTCGTCGACGACTCCATCCGCTCACGCGTGGCCGGCATGCGGCTGGCGGTTTCGATCGGAGCCAGTTCGCTGGCCATCTTCCTGATCGGCCCGCTGGTGAAACAGGCCGGATTCACCGCGCTGCTGTGGGTGATGGCCATCACCTCGGTGGCCACCTTTGCAGTCATCCTCAACCTGCCTTCGATGAAGCGCAGCTGATTCGGGCAATCCACTCACTCAGACAGGTATCGAGACATGAAAGGCATCGTCTTCAAGGGCAATCGCGAAATCGAACTCATGAAGTTCCCCGATCCAACTCCGGGCCCAGGCGAAGTGGTGCTCGAGATCAAGGCTTCTGGCATGTGCGGCAGCGACCTCAAGTTCTATCGGGCCGCTGGCGGTGCGAGTTCGCTCGGGCTGGGGTCGAGTCACACCGGCCCGCTGATTGCCGGCCACGAACCCTGTGGCGTGGTGGTTGCAATCGGACCGGATGTCTCGCCAAAGCAGGCGCAGATCGGTCAACGCGTCATGCAGCATCACTATCGCGGCTGCGGCGCCTGCGACCACTGCTCGACCGGCTGGATGCAACTGTGCATCGAAGGCGTGGCCGAGGTTTATGGTGCGACCGGGCATGGTGCGCACGCCAAGTACATGAAGTGCCCTGCGCGCACACTCGTGCCGCTGCCGGATGCGCTCAGCTTTTCGGCGGGTGCGGCCATCTCCTGTGGCACAGGCACGGCCTGGGGTGCCTTGCAGCGGCTCACGCTCACCGCAGACCAGACCATCGCAGTGTTCGGCCAGGGACCGGTCGGGCTGTCTGCCACCCTGCTGGCCTCGCAGATGGGCGCCCGCGTCATCGCACTGGATGTGAGTGACGAGCGTTTGAATCGCGCCAAGGCCTTCGGTGCGCACGACCTGATCAATCCCCTGCAGACACCCGACGTGGTCGGCGCGATTCGTGACCTCACCCACGGGCGCGGCGCACATGCCTCGCTCGATGCCTCCTCCTCGCCCGAGGCACGCGCTCAGGCGGTTCGTTGCGTTCGCACCTGGGGCAAAGCCTGCTTCGTGGGCGAAGGCGACAGCGTCACGCTCGATGTGAGCAGCGACCTGCTGCGTCGCCAGGTCACCCTGATCGGCTCCTGGACCTTCTCGACCATCGGGCAGGCACAGTGCGCAGAGTATGTCGCCGACCGGGGCATCGAGCTCGATCGGCTGTTTACCCACCAGTGGCGACTCGACCAGGCGGTCGAGGCCTATGCCCTGTTCGACAAGCAGTCCTCGGGCAAGGGCGTGATGCTGCCCAGCTGAGCGGGCGTTCCGGGCGTCTCAGTCGAGCTGAATGTTTTCGCGCCGGATGACCTCGCCCCATTGCGCGGTCTCGGCACGGATGCGAGCCGCGAAGGTCGGCGGATCAAGCAACTCGACCGTGCCCTGATTCAGCAGGCCCTGCAGCGCGGCCGGATCATCGCGCGCCGTGCGCATCGCGGCATACAGCGCATCGACCACCGCCTGCGGCGTCTTGGCCGGCGCCAGCACGCCCAGCCAGAACGGCACATCGAAGCTGACATAGCCGGATTCGATCATGGTCGGGACATCGGGCAGGTCCCGCCAGCGGCTTGCTGTGCTGACGGCCAGTGCCTTGAGCTTGCCTGACTTCACATTCGGCACGGTATTGGGCGTATCGAGCAGCACGTCGATTTCCTTGCCGAGGACGCCGAGTTGGGCATTGACGCCGCTCTTGTACGGCACATGCGTCGTCTTGATGCCGGCACGCTGGTTGATCAGTTCGAAGCCCAGGTGCGCCAGATTGCCGGGGCCACCCGAGCCATAGGTGATTTCACCGGGCTTGCGTCGGGCCAGCGCCACCAGGTCGGCCACCGAATTCACCCCGGCGAGCCGCTCGTTAGTGGGATTGATGGTCATGATGAAGGGCGCAGACACCGCCATCGTCAGCGGGATGAAGTCACGTTCGGGCAGATAGCCCAGCTTCTTGTAGACCTGCGGGTTAACCGTGATGCTGCTCGAATTGGTGACCAGCAGCGTGTATCCGTCGGGTGCCGCACGAGCCACTTCGGCTGCACCCAGCGCGCCGTTCGCGCCCGGGCGGTTTTCGACCAGCACCGGCTGACCGAGCTTCACCCGCAGCACTTCGCCCAATGACCGCGCGACGCCATCGGTGGCACTGCCGGCCGGGAAACCGGTTATCAGGCGAATCGGCTTGGAGGGATAGGCCTGGGCCCGGGCTGCGCCGGCATGCGCCAAAGCCATCATCGACAGGGATGCGCCCAGCAGGGTGCGACGGGAAAGGCCATCGGTCTTGGACATGCGTAGTCTCCGGTGAGCGCCGATGTGTCTCGGTCGTGATGGATTCTATCGACCGGCCTGCCTCACGGCCGATCGGGTTGACCGGCGCCGTTCCATGAATCGACTGACCTCAGCGACGCACCTTGCGCCCGGCCGGTCTGGGCGACCCCGACGCAGGCCCGCCATCACCCTGCAG
Organism: uncultured Burkholderiales bacterium; assembly: GCA_903923345.1. Taxonomy (GTDB): domain Bacteria; phylum Pseudomonadota; class Gammaproteobacteria; order Burkholderiales; family Burkholderiaceae_E; genus UBA4615. Next base: position 6,831 of record CAIXXI010000263.1, read on the forward strand.
TTTGGGCGCTGAGGCCCGCACGCGGGAAAAGGCCTTGCCCGATCCGGTGTCGCGCGGAGGCAGTCCGGTGTGTTGGGTCAGCAGCCTGCCCCGGCGCGCAGGAGACGGGCTGAGCGGCGGATCATCCTGGTGGCCCGAGGCCCGCCGGCTGCGCGCAAAGGGATCGCCCATGCCCTTGCCGGGCTGATACAGCGGAATCAGATGCTGCTTGCCATTGCCGATCAGATCGGCGCGGCCAAGGTCTTTGAGGGCCTGGCGCAGCAGTGGCCAGTTATCTGGGTCATGCCAGCGCAGGAAGGCCTTGTGCAAACGCCTGCGCCGATCGCCCCGAATGACATCGACAGTCTCGCCCTTGCGGGGGTCACGGCTGATGCCCTTGAGCGGATTGCGCCCCGAGTGATACATCGCAGTGGCCGTGGCCATTGGGCTGGGATAGAAGGTCTGGACCTGATCGGCCCGGAACCCATTGCGCTTGAGCCAGATCGCCAGATGCATCATGTCTTCATCGCTGGTGCCCGGATGCGCCGCGATGAAATAGGGAATCAGGTACTGCTTCTTGCCGGCCTCCGCGCTGAATCGATCGAACAGCGTCTTGAACCGGTCGTAGCTGCCGATGCCCGGCTTCATCATCTTCGAGAGCGGCCCGGTCTCGGTGTGCTCGGGTGCGATCTTCAGATAGCCACCCACGTGGTGGGTGGCGAGTTCGCGGATGTACTCGGGCGACTCGACCGCGAGGTCATAGCGCACCCCCGAGCCGATCAGGATTTTCTTGATGCCCTTGAGCTTGCGCGCACGGCGATACAGATTGATGAGCGGTCCGTGGTCGGTCTTCAGGTTCGGGCAGATCCCGGGATACACGCAACTCGGCTTGCGGCAGGCGGCCTCGATTGCGGGCGATTTGCAGCCGATTCGGTACATGTTGGCGGTCGGCCCGCCAAGGTCGGAGACCACTCCGGTGAAGCCCTGAACGGTGTCGCGCATCGCCTCGATTTCGCGAATCACCGAGTCTTCGCTGCGGCTCTGGATGATGCGTCCTTCATGCTCGGTGATCGAGCAGAAGGTGCAGCCCCCGAAGCAGCCGCGCATGATGTTGACCGAGAACCGGATCATCTCCCAGGCGGGGATTTTGGTCGGTCCATCATGGCGGCCATTCGCATCGGCGTAGCGCGGATGCGGGCTGCGCGCATAGGGCAGGTCGAACACCGCATCCATCTCGGCGGTGGCCAGTGGAATCGGCGGCGGATTGATCCAGACATCCCGATCGCCGTGTTGCTGAACCAGCGCGCGCGCATTGCCCGGATTGGTCTCCAGGTGCAGCACCCGATTGGCATGGGCATAGAGCACCGGATCGCTTCGCACTTGCTCGAAGCTGGGCAGCCGGATCACGGTGCGATCGCGTGCCGGCATGACGATGCGACCAGTTTTGGGCGTCGGCAGGAATCGGAGCGGCTTGACTTCGGCACTGACCCGTCCTGAGCCGGTGGCGCTCGAGGCACTGTCCGGCGGATCCTGCGGGTTTGCGTCCTCACGGGAGCACTCGCTGCCCGAGGCCTGTTCTTCCATGCCGAGATACGGGTTGATGTGCTCGTCGATGCGCCCAGGCCGATCCACTTCAGTCGAATCGATCTCCATCCAGCCGCGCGCGGTGTCGTCGTCGGTGCGGCGCATGAAGGCGGTGCCGCGCACATCGGTGATCTGGTGCACCGGCTCCCGGGCAGCCAGCCGATGGGCGATTTCAATGACTGCGCGCTCGGCATTGCCGTAGAGCAGCAGGTCGCACTTCGAATCAACGACGATCGAGCGGCGGACCTTGTCCTGCCAGTAGTCGTAATGCGCGACGCGGCGCAATGAACCCTCGATGCCGCCGATCACGATCGGCACATCCTTGTAGGCCTCGCGGCATCGCTGCGAATAGACCAGCGCGGCGCGGTCAGGGCGACGCCCGCCTTCATTGCCCGGCGTGTAGGCGTCATCGCTGCGGATCTTGCGATCGGCGGTATAGCGATTGATCATCGAATCCATGTTGCCGGCGGTAACGCCGAAAAACAGGTTCGGTTTGCCGAGTACCTTGAACGGGTCGGCGCTGTTCCATTCGGGTTGCGCAATGATGCCCACCCGGAATCCCTGCGCCTCGAGCGCACGGCCGATGATCGCCATGCCAAAACTGGGATGGTCGACATAGGCATCGCCGGTCACGACGATGATGTCGCAGCTGTCCCAGCCGAGCTGCGTCATTTCCTCGCGGCTCATCGGCAGAAACGGGGCCACGCCAAGGCGCTTCGCCCAGTGCGGGCGATAGGCGGTCAGCGGTTTGGCGAAAGGCAGACTGGGCAGGGCACTCATGGGATAGCCGGCAGGACAACCCGCCATTGTCCCGGATTCTGGCCCTGCCCGGGCCTATTGTCAGCGCCGGCGCAGGGTCTCAGGCATCCGCGCTGAATCCGATCGCCTTGACGATCGGGCCCCACCGCTCGGTGTCGGCCTTCAGGCGGGCGGCGAGTTCGGCCGGCGAGGACGCCTGCGCCTCCAGCCCCATGGTGGCCAGGCCGTTGACGGTCTCAGGCGCCGCCAGTGTGGTGCGCAGCGCGGCATTGAGGCGTGTGATCGTGTCGGCGGGCGTCTTGGCCGGAACGTAAAAGCCGAACCATTCCCGAAACACGAAGTCCTTGAGCCCCTGCTCGGTGTAGGTGGGCGTGGTCGGAGCAAACGGACTGCGCTGTGCCCCCGAGGCGCCAAGCAGCCTGCACTTGCCGGCGGCAACATGCTGGGTGAACTCGCCGATCGGACCCGAGACCGCAGCGATCTGCCCGCCGATCATGTCGAGAATGGCTGGCTGCGTGCCCTTGAACGGCACATGGTTGATGGCCACGCCGGCCTGCTTGCCCAGCAGGACGCCAATGAAGTGCGGCACTGAGCCAGCCGCCGGTGAGCCGAAATTCGCCTGGGCGGGGTTGGCACGACACCATTCGACGAACTCGGGCACGGTGCGCACCGAGGCGGGCACCATGGGGCCGACGGCCAGACCGAAATCGAACAGACACCCCAGCGACACCGGCGACAGATCGGCGACTGGGTCATAGGGCAGCTTGCGATAGATGTGCGGGTAGACACCGAGCATCGACATCGGCGTCTGCAAGAGCGTGGTGCCATCCGGCGGCACGGTCCGCATGAACTGGATCGCAATCTGGCCGCCTGCACCCGGTTTGTTCTCGACCACTGCGGCACGGGCATACCCGGTGGCCGGAATGCGCTCGGCCACACGCCGGCACAGGGTGTCGGAGGTCCCACCCGGGGGAAATCCGCTGACGATCCGCAGGGTCTCGAGGCCGGATTGCGCGAGGGCCTGCTCACCGATGGCGGACAACACCGCAGCGGCTGCAGCCGATTGAACGAAATGACGACGCGACATGCTCATGAATGGCTCCTGTGCTTATTCGACTTTTGCGCCCGACAGCTTGACGATGCGCCCCATTCGCTCGCTTTCGCTGCGGATCAGTGCATTGACCTTATCCGGTGTCAGGTTCATCGGCACCATGCCCTGAGTGACCAGTTGCTGCTCGACGAAATCGCGGTTGTTGAGCAGGGTGGCCACCGCAGCATTGAGTTTCGAGACAACTTCGGGCGGTGTTCCGACGGGTGCAAAGAAGGCATACCAGGCACCGATGTCCATGTCCTTGTAGCCAACCTCGGAGAAGGTCGGCACATCCGGCAACAAGGGCGAGCGCTTCTCACCAGAAATGGCCAGCGGCTTGACCTTGCCGGACTTCAGGAAACCCTGAATCGTGGTGATCGCGGGAAAGGTGAAGACCACCTGACCGCCGATCACATCGGCCACCGCCAGCGCCGACCCCTTGTAGGGCACATGCACGATGTCGGTTGCGGTGAGCTTCTTGTACATCTCACCCATCAGGTGTGCCTGACTGCCAACCCCATAGGAGCCGTAACTGATCTTGCCCGACTGGGCCTTGGTGTAGGCCACCAGTTCGCTGAAGCTGTTGACCGGCAGGCTTGAAGACACCACCAGTGCCAGATTCAGGTAGGCCACGGTGGCCACCGGCACGAAATCCCGGCCGATGTTGTACGACAGGGATGAAAACAGCGCCGGGTTCAGCACGAAGGTCGCGTCATTGGTGAAGAGCAGCGTATAGCCATCGGCAGGCGATTTGGCGACGGCGTCTGCACCGATGCCGGAGTTGGCCCCGGGCTTGTTTTCGACCAGGACGCTCTGGCCAAGTTGCTCGCCCAGCCGTTGGGCAACCGTGCGCGCCATGATGTCGGTCGCGCCGCCGGGCGCGTAGGGCACCACGATCCGGATGGGTTTGTTCGGGTAGGCCGGCTGTGCCTGCACACCGGACACCGGCGCCAGAGCCATCACCGCCGTCATCAGAAACGCTTTCAAAGCTGCGCGCATAGCGCTTCTCCTCTCAGGAAACATCGGTTCTTTCCGAGTTCATCGGATCACCGATTCTATTGGACCGCGCTACCCGATCTCATCTTTCGCGATGGGTCACGGACAGCGCTCGGACCCGATGATAAGGTGCAGAAGTCGATTCACCGAGGAGACGACATGGCCCTGCAGAACATCAACCCCATCAATGATCAGCTGGCCGACATCATCGTGCGCGCCAGCGAGCCCTGGATCGAAACCGCGCCCGGCATGGCCTGGACCAAGGTGCTCTGGACCGGCCCCGAGAGCGGGCGCTGGGTGGCCCTGTATCGCTGGAAAAAGGGCTATGTGGCACCCGCCCACAAGCATCTGTCGGCCGCGCACACCTACGTGCTCAAGGGTCGACTTCAGGTGCGCGACGGCGTCCTGGAGGCGGGTGACTACGACTACGAGCCCAACGGCGTGCTGCACGGAGAAACCACCGCCCTGGAAGACACCGAGTACCTGTTCATCTGCGACGGACCCGTGGTGTTCTACAACGCCGATGGCATCGTGGCCTACAAAGGCTGGGAGGAACTGCAGCGGCTCAAGGACAAGTCTGCTGCAGCGAGCCAGCCGAAAGCGGCCTGATCAGGGCACGCCTCAGGCCCCCAGCGCGAATCCTTCATAGCCATTCGCTGCCACCTGATTGCAGCGCTCGACATAAGGCGGGAAACCCAGCAAGGGCATGAAGACCCGGGTCTTGCCGGGCACGTTGGCGCCGAGATACCAGGAATTGCACCCTGGATAGAGGGTGCCACTGGCGACCGCATTGACATGGCCAACCCATTCATCCTGCGCCTGGGGTGTGGCCTCGATGGTGCGCTGCTTGTGCGCGCGCATCCAGTCGATGCAGGCACCGATCCAGTTCACATGCTGCTCGATCGACACGATCATGTTGGTCAGCACCGACGGGCTGCCCGGGCCGGAGATGGTGAACAGATTCGGGAAACCCGCCACGTTCAGACCGAGGTAGGTGCGCGGGCCGGCGCTCCAGGCATCCTTCAAGGCCAGCCCGTCCCGGCCTCGAATATCGATCTTGAGCAGCGAGCCGGTCATCGCATCAAAGCCGGTCGCATAGACGATCACATCCAGCTCGAAATCCCGGCCGACCGCGCGCACGCCGGTGGGTGTGATCGCCTCGATACCGGTTGGGCGGATATCGACCAGCTTCACATGCGGCAGGTTGAAGGTCTCGAAGTAGCCGGTATCGACACACATGCGCTTGCAGCCCAGCACCTGGGTGGGACACAGCAACTCGGCGGTGGCCGGGTCCTTGACGGTGCTCCGGATGCGCTCATGCATGTATTCCTTGGCGATTTCATTGGCCTGTGAATTCAGCATGATGTCGTTGAAGGCGCGCTGGAAACCGAGGCCACCGCGCGCCCAGGCTTCATCGAATGCGGCACGCCGCTCCTCGGGCGTTGCACTGAGCGAGGCGCGATCAGGCACCTGATAGCGTGAACCGAAGGCAGCCATCATCTGGCTGTTGCGCGCACGAAAGCCCTGGTAGTCGGCCTTCACCTCGGCTTCGTACTTTGGATCGAGGGCAGCGTTATAGGCCGGAACCGAATAATTCGCGGTGCGCTGAAAGACCACCAGCTCGCTGGCCTGCTTCGCAATGATCGGGATCGACTGGACGGCCGATGAGCCGGTGCCAATCACCCCGACCCGCTTGCCGCTGAAGTCGACCGGCTCATGCGGCCACGCGCCGGTGTGATAGGACTGCCCCCGGAATGAGCCGATGCCTGGAAATGCCGGCAAATTCGTCGATGAGAGACAGCCGGTGGCCATCACCAGGTATTGCCCGCTGACCACATCCCCGCGGTCGGTGCGCACCGCCCAGCGCGAGCTGCGCTCATCGAATTGCGCCGACTGCACCCGGGTCACGAACCGGATATCCGAGCGCAGCTCGAAGCGATCGGCCACATGGTTGGCGTACTTCAGAATCTCGGCCTGCGGCGCAAAGCGCTCGCTCCAGTGCCATTGCTGCTGCAGGTCTTCCGAGAACTGGTAGGAATATTCCATGCTCTCGACATCGCATCGCGCGCCGGGGTAGCGGTTCCAGTACCAGGTGCCGCCCACGCCGTCGCCGGCTTCAAAGACACGAGCCCTAAGCCCGAGCTTGCGCGCGGTGTGCAGCATGTACATCCCGGCAAATCCGGCACCCACGATGACGACGTCAAACTCGGCACCGACCTCGGGATCGCGCGGTGACGCTGGCTGGGTGAACTTGGGCAGGACAGGGGTGCTCATCGATGGGCCTCTTTCGAATGACAGGCTTATTTGAAAATCAGCGCGCCGTCGTTCAGATCGGCATTCGGCAGTTCGTCGCGGTCACGCGGAAAATCCTGGGTATGCAGCCAGGGCATGCGATCGCCCTGTTGGGGCAGCAGATGCAGACCACGCTGGATGTAGCCCGGATTGAAATCGGCCGGATCGACCCAGGGGCGCAGGGCCATGTCCGCCTCTTCGGGCCGCAGGCTCGGCACCACCATCGTGGCGCCACTTTCATGCATCTGTTTCAGCAGCCGGCAGATGAAGTCAGCGAGGATGTCGACCCGCAGCGTCCAGCTCGCGCGGAAATAGCCGAACACCCAGGCCATGTTCGGAATGCCGGTGAACATCAGGCCGCGATAGCCGACGGTCTTTGAAAAATCCAGAGCCTTGCCATCGACGGTGAAGGCCACATCTCCGAGCACGCTCAGATCGAAGCCGGTGGCCGTGACGATGATGTCGGCCTCGAGTGTTCCGCCGGATTTCAGCTGCACACCGGTCTGCGTGAAGCAATCGATCTCATCGGTGACAACCTGGGCCTTGCCGCCCTTGATCGAACGGAAAAGATCGGCATCCGGGATGAAGGCAATCCGCTGCTTCCAGGGCTGATAGCGCGGCGTGAAATGGGTTGCGATGTCGAAGTCTTCGCCCAGGACCGCCTTGACGCCGCCCAGCAACTCACGCTTGACCACCTCCGGCTCCGACTCGCAGCGTCGAGTGAACACCGCCTGATCGTGCACGATCTTGCGCCGCACGATCTCGTGGATCCAGGTCTCGTCGATGTCGAGTTCGCGAAGGGTTTCAGCGAGCTGGTTCGCATTACGCCCGGTGATGAAATAGGTGGGCGAACGCTGCAGCAGGGTCACGCTCTCGCACTGCTGTGCGATGGCCGGCACCAGGGTGGCTGCGGTGGCGCCCGACCCGATCACCAGCACCCGCTTGCCGCTCAGGTCAAGCCCCTCGGGCCAGGTCTGCGGATGCACGAGCTGTCCGGTGTAGCGCTCCATGCCGGGCCATTGCGGGGTATAGCCCTGCCCGTGCCGATAGTAGCCCTGGCACATCCACAGGAATCGCGCTTTCAGGGTGATCGACTCACCGCTGGCCAGTTGCGTGGCCTGCACGGTCCACAGGCGCTGCTCGCTTGACCAGCTCGCCGAATCGATCCGGTGGCGATATCGAATGTGACGCTCGAGGTCGCCCTCGGCGATCACCTCGCCCATGTAGGCGGTGATCTTGTCGGCGGTCGCAATCGGGGCACCGGTCCAGGGCTTGAACCGATAACCGAAGGTGTGCAGGTCGCTGTCAGAGCGGATGCCCGGGTACCGGTGGGTGCGCCAGGTGCCGCCAAAGCCGTCCTGCGATTCAAGAATCGTGAAGCTCATGCCGGGGCATTGGGTTCTCAGGTGCCAGGCCGCACCAATACCCGAGATGCCTGCACCGGCGATCAGAACATCGAACACGTCGAGGTCTGTATTCGCGTGCCCTGCAGTGCGCACCGACGCCTGCCCGGCTGTGGCGGTCTGTGTCATGTTGTCGTGTCTCCCTGAATCCGCCTGAGTGTACTGCGACCCGAGGCATCAGGCGGTCCGAAAGTCTCGATCGGCGCGCCCATACGCAGGCCC
>CAIXXI010000264.1 GCA_903923345.1 uncultured Burkholderiales bacterium
AGGGCCGTTCCGTGAGCGCCGTGAGCAGGGCCGCCTGTCGGGTCAGGCGGGTGCGGTCCTGGTCGCGCAGCACCCAGAGATCAAGATCCCTGTTAACGGCCATCGGATTGACATAGCGGCCGTTCTTGCGCAGCTCGAAATGCAGGTGAGGCCCGGTCGAATACCCGGTTGAGCCGACTGCCCCGATCTCCTGACCTCGACCCACCACCGTGCCAGGTTCCATGCCGGGCATGAACGCACTGAGATGGGCATAGTAGGTGCGGTATCCGCCTGCATGTTCAAGAATGACCAGGTTGCCATATCCGCCCATCCAGCCGCTGAAGGACACGGTTGCATCCGCTACCGCATAGATCGGTGTGCCGGTCGGCGCGGCGAAATCAATGCCCTGATGCTCGCGATAGTGGGTGAAATAACGCGTGGTGACGACTTTCTTGCGGCCCTTGTAGCCGACCTGCGAAACCGAACGGGTCGATGAAACGATGCCCACCCCTCGGCTGATGTTCATCTGATCCAGAGGTGTGCTCCAGAAGACTTTTTCCAGCTCGGCACCGCTGGCCGTGAAGAAGCCGCCCGGCATGTCCTGGCGCTCGACCCAGAGCGCATGGGCCAGCTCCGAGGACCCGGTTGGGTCGAGATAACGAATACCGACCAGCTTGACCTGGCCCGGGACACCATCTTGCTCGACCGTCACCCTCAACCGAGACTGCGGCGCCAGACGGTTGCGTTCACCGATCTCGCGGGTCAGGACCTGGATCGCCCGCACGAGGTGGCGGGCGAGGAGTTCGTTCATTTCAACCGAACGCCCAGCAGTGATCTGCTCGACCGTGAGATCGATGGTGCGATGACGGTCCGCGAGCTCGGAAGTGGGATCGGCCCTGACAGCAAATCCACCCTCGCTGGCGGCCCGGTCGATGTTCACCAGGACGCTTGCACCGTCGGGTCGAGCACTGCGTACCGCCGACAAGGCCAGCACCCGGTTGTCCGAATCGATCGACACCGCGTAGGGCCAACAGGCTGAAGACGAGGGCTCATGAATATCGGGCGGATTCAGCGCCAGAAACGAAGCGAAAGACTGGTCCCGTACATTGAGCTGATCCAGCAGGCTCGCAATCGTGGTGTCCTGATGTGCGCAGCCACTGCGCACACGCGATGCCCCGGCGGGCGCAGCGGTCAGCAGTGGCGCAAGCGGATCGGCACCGCCCTCGGCCGCGCGCGTCGCTGCTGATGCCGAGGCAAGCAATGCAGCCGCAGGGCGCATCGATGTGTTCGAGACGGCTGCGCTCGCTGACGCAGCCGCCTCGACTGAACGCGATGGACCGGCACGTGAGGCCGAACGCCCGGTCTGGCGCGGCTGCGACTTCGCTGAACGGACATCGCCGCCTCGCGAGGCCGCGCTCTTGGCGCTTGAAGTCGAGGCGGACCGGTTCGCCGTCGACGGTGCGGATTTCTTGTCCGCGGAAGCGGCCGACTTCTTGCCGGACGAGTCGGATGCCGGCTTGGAAGCGCCGCGCTCGGTCGAACGGCTTGCAGCCTGCACACTGGGCAACAGGGCCAGG
>CAIXXI010000265.1 GCA_903923345.1 uncultured Burkholderiales bacterium
AAGGCCGTCGGCTGTGGGCAGCGGTGCGTATTCGGGGTCGTTGTTCAAGTCAGGTCACTTAACCGCCGCGGGCGGCACGGCCGGCCGGAAAATCGTTGACGTTGATACGCCCCATGCCACCGGGCATCTCCATGTCGCCCGGCTTCCAGCCGGCCGGGCAGGCACCGTCCCAGCGTGCCGTGATCGTGGTCCGGGTCTGCGACATGCCGCCCATGGGTGGATCGATCCGGCCTTCGATTTCGCCCTTGTACGACTTGTTGAAGTCGCCCTGAAAGACCGCCCTGGTGGTGGTGGTGGAGGGGCCGAAGCGGCACTCAGATTCGCCAATGTAGCGATCGCCGTCCTGGCGCCATTCATTGCGGCTGCAGGCGCTGCGGTCCATGCCCTGGCCGAGTTGCTGCATCTGTTTGTCGGTCTTTTCATCGATGCATTGACGAATGTTCTGCGCGGGTGCACCGGTGACGGCCATGCTGAGCTGCCACAGTCCGGCCTTGCGGGCCGGCATTTCCTGGGCCAGCGCCAGCGGCGCGGCCAGCGTCAGCGAGAGGAGCAGGCTGGGGACACGGAGATCGCCGAGGAGAAATCGATTGCTGTTCATGGCCAGATCCGGATGGCGGATGGAGGACGGCAACTGTAGCGCGGCCATAACGGCGGATAAACCCTCTGCCCGTTTCTGTAAACGGGCCCTCAGGGCAGCTCGATGCGCAGGCCGTTGAGCTCGTCGTGCAAGCCGATCTGGCAGCCCAGGCGACTGCCGGGACGCAGATCGCCGGCAACAAACTGCAGTGAGTCGAGTTCGTCTTCAGATGGAATCGGCAGGCGGTCGATCCAGGCCGCATCGACCCAGACATGGCAGGTGGAACAGGTGGCGCTGCCGCCGCACTCGCCGATGATGCCGGGCAGGTCATGGTCCAGCGCAACCCGCATCACGTTGCTGCCGCTGCGGGCCTGCACGGTGCGTTCAGTGGCGTCCGGAAGGATGAAGGTGATGGATGGCATGGCTGAAGTGAGGTCGGGTCGACGGCAGGCGTGCGCCTTGATCGCTCAGTGTAGCCGGCTGAGGTGATCGCCTGTCGCTCTGGCCGATGCTCAGACAGCGGGTGGGATCGGCGGCCTCTCACCAGCAGCCAGGCGCTGCTCGATGGCCTCAAGCACCGGCGGCAGATCGGCGATCGAATCAATGAGGTAGTGCGCGCCGGCGCCGGTCAGCACCCGGGCGGCGACCTCGATTCGCTGTGCCTGTGACTCGCGGCTCAGGGCGGACCACTCGGCCAGCGACAGGCCGACCTCGTTGCCGGATGCGGTCACGCCGACCGTCCAGGTGCCGGCAGCCAGCCCTTCGGCGATGCCGGGTGTGGTGTCGTCGACCTTGACCACCGCGTGCGGCGGATACACGCCGAGGTCGGCAAAGCAGCGATACATCATCAACGGGCCCGGTCGGCCTTCGGCCAGATCGCCGGCACACACCAGGTTGTCGGGCGCATAGCCTGCTGCCGCGGCGATCGGCAGCACGGGCGCCATGATTTCCCGGGTATAGCCGGTGGTCGAACCAATCTTCAAGCCCCGCGCGCGCAGGCCGGCCACCACCTCGGCGGCGCCCGGGATCAGACCGGCATGTTCGGCGGCGACCGCGACGTTCATCGGAATGAAAATTGCGTAGACGGCATCGATGTCGGCCGGCCCGGGTGGATGACCATGGCGTTGGGTCCAGGCCTGCGCCACCGGCGGCAGTGCCATCAGGGCGGCGATGTGATCGCGCTTGGCCATGCCCATCGGGCCGCGGGCCTGGGCAATCGACAGCTCGATGCCAAAGTGTTCGAAAGCCTTCACGAACACGCCCATGGGGGCGCGCGAACCGAAATCGATCACCGTACCGGCCCAATCGAAGACCACCGCCTTCAGATGACCGCCTGCCGCCTTCGGGGATGTATTCATGGTGTGCTCGCTCAGATCAGTTCACCGAGGACTTCCTCGGCAATGGCAAATGAAGTGGAGGCCCCGGTGCCGCTGCTGACGATCGCCAGCCGCACCCGCTCGGCGGGCCGGTCGACCAGCATCAGGCGGTCATTCGCCGAAGCGTAGGTGCCCATCCAGCGTTCGGTGACCACCCGGCCGGGGAGGTCTGCAACCGCATCGAGTTCGCGCAGGATCAGGTCATCGACCGCCTCGCTGGCGAAGGGCGGCGGGGTTTCGGCATAGACATGGCTGTCACCGACCACCATCGACCCGTCGGCCGATTGCACGGCGATCAGGTGAATGCCGTGGGCCAGCAGCTCGGGCGATTCGCGCTCGATGCGCTCGCGCAGGGCTTTGGATTCGGGCAGTTCAGACCAACCCAGGTAGCGCACCAGGCTGGGATCTGACATCAGGGCTGCGCCCAACCGGGCCGGCTGGGCCGGACGCACCCGCAGCATCTGCAAGGCGCAGCGGGTCAGGCCGTAGGCGGCGATGCGGTCGCGATACAGCGAAACAAAGTCGTCGCCCGGACAGACCACGGCGGCCTGGGCGGTCAGCCGGCCGGCGGAGGTCTCGACCGTCGGCAGGTCGATGCCCAGCACCTTGACCTGACGCAGGATCTGAACGCCATGGGCCGATTCCAGCCAGGCGGCGAGTTTCGGAATCGCATCTCGAGACTCGACCCGCAGCTCATGCGGGCTCCAGAGCACCGCTCGCACCGCATCTTCACGCAGGACCGGCATGCGTTCGCGCGCCTGGCGGGCGCTGAGCAGCTCGCAGCGCTCGCCCATCCCGGTCTTCAGGAAAGCCTCCAGCACCGGCAGGGATTCAGGATGACGCACCGCCACGCCCAGTCCGGTGTGCTCGATGCGAATGCCGGCCTGCGGGGCAATCTCGGCCCAGACCTCGCGGCTGCGCATCGCACGACGCCAGCAGTCGCCATCCTGCTGCCCGGTGATGGTCACGAAGCCGAAGTTGCGAATCGAAGCGCCGTTGGCCTGGGCATCGCGGTCAATGACCGTCACCTTCAAGCCGCGGCGCGCGGCGGCCAGCGCATGCGCCAGTCCGAGGATGCCCGCACCGACAACGACGAGGTCTGAATGGGTGTCCATGGCGTCTTTCAATCTGATCAACCCTCGATTACACCCTGAATTCGGGGTCGGTTCCGTGACACGAGGCTGGACGCTATGCTTGCAGGCTGTCTGCCGCCGCCTGCCCAAGACCATGACCGAAGCTGATTCCCGTCCGACCCGTCGAACCGACCCTATCGCTGCGGCTTCACCCGAGCCGATCATTGACCTCGCCATCATCGGCGGCGGCGTTGGCGGGCTGGTGACCGCGCTGGCGCTGCATGCCCGCGGCATTCGCTGCACGGTGTTCGAATCGGTGCAGGCCCTCAAGCCGCTGGGTGTGGGCATCAACCTGCTGCCGCATTCGGTGCGGGTGCTCGCCGGGCTCGGTCTGCAACCGGCACTGGCCGCGACCGCCATCGAAACCGCAGCGCTGTCGTATTTCAACAAGCACGGTCAGCTGATCTGGTCAGAACCGCGTGGCCTGGCAGCTGGCTATGCCTATCCGCAGTTCTCGATCCACCGCGGTGAACTGCAGATGCTGCTCTATGACACCGCCCGCCAGCGGCTCGGCGAATCGGCCATCCGGGTCGACCATGCCCTGTCGGACTTCGTCGATCGCGGCGATTCGGTCGAGCTGCACTTCACCGATCACAGCGGCGCGGCGCGCCCTGCGGTGATCGCACGCGCGGTGATCGGCGCCGACGGGATTCATTCGGCGGTGCGCCGGCGCTTCTTCCCCGATGAAGGACCGCCCCGATTCTCGGGCTACATGCTGTGGCGAGGCACGATCGAGGGCGTGCCCTTCTTGAACGGACGCACCATGGTCCAGGCTGGCCACACGCGGCAGAAGTTCGTCTGCTACCCGATCTCCAGACAGCTCGCCGACGCCGGGCGGGCGCGCATCAACTGGATCGCCGAACTGCCGGTGGCCGGCGACACCCCACCGCGCCAGGACTGGAGCCGCCGGGTGGACGCTGCGCTGTTTCGCGAGCCGTTTGCCGGCTGGCGCTTTCCCTGGCTCGATGTGCCGGCGCTGTTCGATGCGACCGAGGCGATCTACGAATATCCGATGGCCGATCGCGACCCGCTGCCGCGCTGGACGCATGGCCGGATCACGCTGCTGGGCGATGCCGCCCATCCGATGTATCCGATTGGCAGCAACGGAGCCTCGCAGGCCATTCTGGATGCCGAGGCGATGGCCGATGCCCTGCACGACTCGGGCTTCGGGCGTACCGGCGTCGACCCGACCGAGGGCTTTTCAGCCTACGAGCGGGTGCGCCGGGAGGCGACTGCGCAGATCGTGCTGGGCAACCGCGCCGGCGGCCCGGATCAGGTCATGCAGATCGCCGAAGAGCGGGCCCCGAGCGGCTTTTCGGACATCGAAACCGTGATTCCGCGCACCGAGCTGGAAGCGATTTCGGCCAAGTACAAGCAGCTCGCCGGATTCAGCCGCGAGCAGGTCAATCGCTGACGAGCCGGCTCGGAATCAGTGCAGCACCAGCGGCTGCTGCATCAGGCCCTCGAAATTGCTCAGGAAGTCGTCGACCTCTTCGATCGAAGGCTCCCGGGCAATCAGCTCGCTGACATCGAAGCGAAACTTGTCGGCCAGCTCGCCGCCCAGGAACAACTCCCGGCGCGCGGCCTTGTCCATGATCTCGTAGCCGCCGACAAAGGGATCGCCCTCAGCTGATCGGAACTCGACGACGCAATAGTTGGGGCTGTTGTAGATCATCTGCATGGCGGGCCTCTGAGGTCTTTGCACACAGGTTGTCGGCCTGGCAGCAGGCTCTGAAGCCCGCCCCGATAGCCGTACCCTGCCACCCGACGGATGACCCTTCCAGGGCTCAGGGCGTCTGCAAAGCACCCGTCAGGACTGTACTGACCGAGTTTGGGTCGAAGTCGCCCCGCACAAGGACTTCAAGGCGGCTGTCCAGACGCCAGGCGCTGGCCCGCCAGATCGGCGGATCGACCGTGGCATCAAGGCTGTAGGCATCACGCTGGGTGAGAAAGACCCCTCGCAGCCGCACCAGCCGGCCGGGGTGCAGGGCGGCACCGGGCCCTGACAGGTCGGCCAGGGCGCGCTGCAGTTGACGCCGATCGAAGCGCTGGCTGGGCGGCCATCGCCAGAAACCGTGCCCAGTCGCGGTGTGGAGGGACTCACTGGCGGTCAGATCAGACAGCAGCGTGGCCAGCGGCAAGCCGCCCTGCTCGAGGATGCGCACCCGGCGCGGCCAGGGTGGACGGCCGGCCAGGCCATCGGCGATCAGCTCGAGCGATCGGTTCGGCTCCAGGGGCGCCGGGGCACTGCCTGGCGCGACGATCGGCGCCGGGTCGCTGGCCGACGCGTGCTCGCGAGGGATGAGCAGCAGGCGGGCGAGTTCAATCGACTGATTTGTCAGTGAGTGCTGACTGTCGTCAAAGTGGCCCATCAAAGCCGCTTCCTTTGAATCGATGACCAGCACGGCGGGCAGCAGATCGAGTCGGCCAGCCAGCGGGGAGGCGCGGATCCGGTCGATCAGTGCAGCGCCCTGCGCCTGTGGCGAGACCTCGATGAACAGTCGGTCCCAGGGGCCGGCCCGCAGCAGCCGTGCGAGCGCGGTGGTGAAGGCCACCCCGCCCAGGCAGCAGGCGCACCCGCCGGCCAGATGGCTGACGAACAGCCCCCCGGAGCCGGAGGGCATCCCGGCCGGGCTGCTCGACGGATCGCCCGGGGCATGCCAATCGGTCGGCAACACCGCGCCGTTGCGCAGCACGGCCCAGCGCTCCCAGTCAGGCCGCTCGGCCAGCCAGCCGCTCAGCAGGCGGCTCTTTGCCGCCGGGTTTGCACCGAACAGCAGCAGCGTGGGTACCCGGTCTTTCGGTTCAAGCCCGGAGGCCAATCCGGCCTGATGGATCTGCACAGGACGCGTCAGGCTGATTAGCGCCGCCAGAAGGTCGGCGTGGCCAGCACGAACACGATCATGAGCTCGAGGCGACCAGCGAGCATCGCAAACGCCAAAATGCCTGCTTGCAGATCGTTCAGCTGCAGGTAATCCGGGGACAGCCCGAATGGCATGAGGCCCGCGCCATTGTTATTCAGTGCAGACAGCGTCGCACCCAGGGCCATCAGGGGCTCCAGCCCGGTGGCGACCAGCACGAGCGCCAGCCCGACCGTGGTCACGCCATACAGCAGCATGAACCCCATCACTGCCAGGACCACGGGCTGGGCGATCGCGTGCTCGCCCAGCATCAGCGGACGAACCGCTCTGGGGTGGCTCATCCGCAGCAATTCGCGCACCGATTGCTTGAACAGGATCAGCGAGCGAACCATCTTGATGCCGCCGCCGGTCGACCCGGACGAGGCCACCACCGCGCACAGCATCAGCAGCCACAGACCGGCCAAGGGCGGCCAGGTGGACTGCTCGACCACATGAAATCCGGCGGTGGTGGCATTGGCCACCGTCGTGAAGGCCAGCTCGCGAAGCGTTCGTTGCGGGTCAGCACCCAGCCCCTGGCCGGGATCCAGGGCCAGCACACCGATCAGCAGCAGCACGCTCAGCCCGATGGCCGCCACCACCCAGCGGGCCTCGGTATCACGCCGATAGGGGCCGAAAGAGCGATGACGAAACGCCAGAAAATGGGCGGTGAAGTTGATCGCCGACAACACCATGAAGACCATCATCACCGCCTCGATGGCGGGTGAATCGAAGGCCGCGATGTTGGCGTCGCGGGTCGAAAAGCCGCCCAGGGACACCGTCGAAAACCCGTGACAGACCGCGTCGAACCAGCCCATTCCGGCCAGCTTCAAGCTCAGGATGCACAGCACGGTCAGCGTCGCGTAGACCGACCAGAGATAACGGGCGGTCTGCATGATTCGGGGCGCCAGCCGCGACTCCTTCATCGGTCCGGGCGTATCGGCCCGAAACAGCTGCATGCCGCCCACGCCCAGCAGCGGCAAAATGGCCACCGCCAGCACGATGATCCCCAGACCCCCCAGCCACTGCAGCAGATGACGCCACAGATTCAGGCTTTGCGGCAATGAGTCCAGCGTGTCCAGCCGGGTCGCGCCGGTG
>CAIXXI010000266.1 GCA_903923345.1 uncultured Burkholderiales bacterium
ATGCAGGCGGATACCGCACCTACTATGCCCATCTCAGTGCGTTCATGCCCGGCATGGAACCCGGCACCGTGGTGGGTCGAGGCCAGGAGATCGGGGCAGTCGGCTCAACCGGATATTCGACCGGGCCCCACCTGCATTTCGAGCTGCGCAAGAACGGCCGCTATGTCAATCCGATGGCCGTTAACAAGGATCTTGATCTCTGGGTGCTGCGCGACCAGGACCGCACCCGCCTGACCCGACAGGCGGCCCTGCTCACGGCGCTCACGGAACGGCCCTAAGGCCGCAGTGCGCTTCGCCGGGATTCCCGGCGCGCAATCCACAAGGTGGCGAAGACGATCACCACGCCACCGAGCAGCGTGGTGCTGCTCGGGTGATCGCCGAAGACGAGGAAGCCCCAGCTGGTGGCCCAGACCAGATCCAGAAACTTGACCGACTGAGTCGCTGAGAGGTCGGCCGCCCGCAGCGAATGGGTGAGGAAATAATGACCGGCACTGCCCAGCACGCCGGTCACCAGCAGGATCAGCCACTGGCTTGCAGTGGGCCACTCCCAGAAGATCAGCGCCATCGGCAAGGTGATGATCGAGACGGTGATGCCTTGCCAGGCAACGATCACCTGAGGCGAATCATGCCGGGTGAGCAGTTTGGTGAGCAGAAACGACAGCGAAAACATCGGTGCCGAGGCCAGCATGGCCACGGTGTACCAGCCGGCATTGCCGCTCAGTCGTGGACCGACCACGATCAGGACACCGATGAATCCGATCAGTGCAGCGATCCATCGGTCGAGGCGCATTTTTTCGCCCAGGAGATAGGCTGCACCGATCATTGAAAAAATCGGGCCGGTGTAACCGATCGCAGTCATGTCGGCGAGCGCCAGATGGGGCAGGGCGAAGAACCACAGGCTCAAGCCGATCGAATGGACCAGCCCTCGACTGAACTGTCCCTTGATGTCAGAGGGCCGGTAGGTCGAGAGGCCCGCGCGCAGCATCAGGGGCAGCATCACCACCACACCCATCAGATAGCGCAGAAACTGCGTCTGAAACGGGTGCATCGACAGGGTGGTGTAGCGCAGCAGCATGTTGAGCGCCGAAAAGGTGAATCCGGCGGCTGCGGCAAAAAGGATGGCCTGGGTGGTGGCAGGGGCTGCGTGGAACCGGCGCCGTGCCCGATCAATCAGGGAACTGGCCGAGGCCGCGCCACCCTTGGATGGAGCTCGCTGCATCGCGGCGAGTATACGCCGCGATGCAGCAATCCGGGCAGGTCAGATTCGGAAATCGCTGCCTTTGGACTCGACCAGGCGCACCAGCGCGTTCCACTCATGCAGGCCCCAGGCATGGTCGGCGCGCAGCTTCTTCAAGGACTTGCCCATCCGCTCGACGATGTTCGGTTCAATCATCACCGGCGGCTCGCCCAGCGTGCGTGAGATCAGCTCAAGCTCGCAGGCCCGCTCGAGCATGTACAGGTTCTGCAAAGTGCCATGGACCGTGTGGGAGAAGGCGAGCAGGCCGTGATTGAGCAGCACCACGCAACTGCCCCGCTGACACGACACACCCAGCGCGTCGCACTCTTCCTGCGTGGCCGGCATGCCGTACTCGTGATAGGCGAGTTCGTCCCAGACCAGCATCACATCCTGGCTGATCGGCCGCAGACCGGACCGCAGCATCGATGCGCCTGCGCCAGCCCGGGTGTGCGTGTGCATCACGCAGTTGGCATCGGACCTGGCCTTGTAGATGCCGCTGTGAATCGTGAAGCCGGCTTTGTTGAATCGGCCGGATTTGCCGATCACATTGCCCTGCATGTCCATCTTGATCAGGCTCGAGGCGGTGATCTCGTGGAACATTTCCTCGTAGTGATTGATCAGGAAATGATCCGGTTCACCGGGTACCCGCACTGACATGTGCGTGGCCAGGATGTCGGTCCAGCCGAGGTGGTCGCAGATGCGATACAACGCGGCGAGGTCGCAGCGGGCCTGCCATTCGGCTTCGGTCATTTCGCTGTGGGCTTTCGGAAGTGCGGACATATTGGGCTCCGGGTCGGTGTGCAGGTGGGCCGCGCAGGGTCAGGGGGCGGGGGCGGTTACTGAGGAATCGCCGCTGCGGCACCCACCAGTCCGCGGTTCCAGGTGGGTGTGATCAGGATCTCGTTGATGCAGACATGCTTGGGCATGCGGGCCAGAAACAGCATGAGCTCGCCGAGGTCGTCGGGTTGGAGCATGCGGGCGCGGTCCTCCTGCGACACCGGGACCGGGCGCTTTTCCAGAATCGGCGTGGCCACTTCGCCCGGGCAGACCGCGGTGGCCCGGATGCCGTGGATGCAGTTCTCGACATTGATGCTGTCAGTCATCGCGTTCAGGCCGAACTTCGCTGCGCTGTAGGCCGGACCGGTCATCGGCGAGACCCGCTTGCCAGCCATCGAAGAGACATTGATGATCAGGCCGCCCTGTTGACGTCGCATGACCGGAAGCACCGCATGGCAGCAGTAAAACGCGCCATCCAGATCGATCCGGATCACCTGATCCCAGCCCTCGCGCGACAGCTGGTTCCAGTTGCGTTTCGGGATGTTCAGGCCGGCGCTGTTGATGGCCACATCGATGCGGCCTTCCTGATTCACGATGTCCTGCACAAGCGCATCAACAGCGCTGGCCTGGGTGACATCCAGCGGTGCGACACGCGCCTCACCGCCGGCCTGTCTGATTTGCGTGGCGACCCGGTTCAGTTCGGATTCACGGCGGCCGCTGAGCACCAGCTTCATGCCGGCCGCCGCCAGCGCAATCGCTGCGGCCTCTCCGATTCCGGTTCCGGCTCCGGTGACCCAGGCCACCTGACCTTTCAGATTCTGCATCGCACTCTCCTCAGATCACAGAACGTTCACGAAAACCGGCGATCTCCTGGGCGCTGTATCCCAGCTCGCCCAGCACCTGCTCGGTGTGCTCGCCCAGCGTGGGCGGACGACGCCGTGCCACGGGCTGGGTCTCGGTCATCCACAGCGGCACGGCCGCCACGGGCGCCGGGCTGGGCAGCCCGGGGTAGTCGGTGCCCTGCAGCACGCCGATCGCCTGGACCTGCGGGTGATCCAGCGTCTGTTGTGGTTTGAGCACCGGCGCGCAGGGGATCATCGCGTCACCCAGCACTTTGACGATCTCATCGCTGCTGCGTTCGGCACACCAGCGGCTCATGCGCTCGCTGATGATGGCCGCATGCCGGCCGCGATCATCGTCGGTGGCAAAGCGCGGATCGCTCAGCCATTCGGGCTCGCCCATCAGCTTGGCCCAGCGCCGGTAGAGCGGGTTTCCGGTGACCGCCACCAGCACCCAGCCGTCCTGAGCCTTGAAGACATCCGAGGGGGCTGCAGTCTGGCCGCGATTGCCGGTGGGCACGCGGTTGACCTGCGTGACGGACTGCTCGATGAGCATTGCGTTGTTGACCGTGACTGCAGTGGCCAGCAACGCGCCTTCGACTTTCTGCCCTTTGCCCGATTGCGCGCGCTCCATGAGGGCGGCCATCGTGCCGAAGGCGCAATGCAGTGCTGTGCCGAAGTCGACCCAGGGGGCCGCGAATCGATAGGGCTGATCCGGCTCGCCGGTCATGTAGGCTGCACCCGACATCGCCTGACCCACGCCGTCGAATCCGACATTCTTGCTCATCGGCCCGATGGTTCCGTAGGCGGTGTTGGTCACGAAGATGATGTCGGACTTGTAGGTGCACAGGGTCTCGTAGTCCAGGCCCATCGAGACCAGAGTGGCCGCCGGCAGATTGGCGATCACGACATCGGCCGTGCTGACCATGCGTGCGACGATCTGGCGGCCCTCAGGCGAGGCGGGATCCAGCGTGATCGAGCGCTTGTTGCGATTCATCTGCATGAAGAGCGCACCCACGCCGCCACCGATCTGGGCCGGAAACCGGTCCTCGCTGCCGTCGCGCTTTTCGATGCGGATGACGTCGGCGCCGTATTCGGCCAGCAGGGCCGCGCAATAAGGGCCAGCAATGTAGCGGCCGAAGTCGAGAACGCGAATGCCTTGCAGTACGGCGGCCATGAATGCCATCTCCCCGGAGTGTGAGTTCTGTCCGACCCCGCCTCGATGGCAGGGCCTCTTATCAGCCGTCGATCATAGTCGGTATTGGTCCCGCACCCCTGCGTTTGTCGCCCGATTCTGAACTGCGCACACGGCCTTGCGATCAGGGTTGAGGCTGGCTGGGGGCGGCCACGTTATTGCGGCTCGGCGCCGGCGCGAAGCTGATCACGCCTTTCGCGATCAGCTCATCGTAGTGCTCGCGGCTCATGCCCAGCCGCGAACTGAGCACCTCCCAGGTGTGTTCACCCAGCAGCGGCGCCGGGCTGCGTGCGCCCAGTCGATGGCCATTCTGGATGATGGCCAGTCCGCCTTGCCGCTGCGGGCCAGACAATTCGCGAACCAGGTCGATGAAGTAACCGGTCTGCTCCAGATGCGACTCGCCCTGCAACTGGTCGGCGTGCGCGATCGGCGCGGCCGCAATCCCCAAAGACTGCAGCTGATGCGCTGCCGACGCCGGGTCCTGCTGGCCAGTCCAGGCCGCGATCTGCGCATCGATGGCCTCTTCCAGAGCACGCCGGGCTGAGAGTGACCGCAGTGCTGGATCCTCTGCCCATTGGGGTTTGCCGATCAGGCGCGCCAGGGCAGCGAACCCATCGCTTGAATCCACCGAAATCGCCAGCCACTGATCGTCGCCTGCGGCCGGATAGATGCCATGCGGAACGAGGGCCGCATGCCGGTTGCCACGGCGCATCGGCTGCATCGGATCAATCTGGTGGGCCAGCAGCGAGGGCGTGGTGAACTGCAACATGGTTTCGACCATGCTCAGGTTGACGTACTGACCCTGGCCGGTCTTGCGCCGACCGATCAGTGCTGTGAGAGCGGCTGCGCAGCCAAACAGCCCACCCACCGGGTCGCCATAGGCCAGGTGGGCCATGGTCGGTGCATCGGGTGCAAAGCCCATGAAGCTGGGCAGCCCAGAGCCCTGCTCGAGGGTCGAACCGTAGGCCCGGGTCTCGGACCAGGCATTGCCGGTCCCGAAGGCCGACATCGAGAGCATCACGATGTCGGGTCGGACCGCACTGACCGCCTCATAGCCCAGCCCCAGCTTGGCCATCACGCCCGAGGCCTGGTTTTCGACGATCACATCGGCCTTCGCAATCAGCGACAGCGCAATGTCGCGCCCAGCGGGTGTGGTGAGGTCAATGCTGATGCCGCGCTTGCCGCGGTTCATCGCGCAGAAGGTCTTGGCGTCTTCGTAGCCCTTGTCCTGGATGTACTGCGGCGTCCAGTTCACGCCGCGCCACCAGTCGGGATACCGGGCCGCCTCGATTTTCAGGATGTCCGCGCCGAGGTCGCCGAGCAGGCGGCTGGCCAGAGGCCCGGCCCAGCCCATTGCAAAGTCGACCACCGTCAGACCAGCCAGAGGCGGCGCGTCAGTCTGGGCGGCGGTGTGTGGCGGTGCCGTGGGTGCCGAAGTCTCTGCCGCGGCCGGCTGCGGGTTCGGGCTGTCCAGGTCACGTCGCATCGGCGTGCGGGTGAGGGCAAACGGTGTTCGAGGCACCTGCACCGGTCGGCCTGCAATCGTCACCGAGGCCAGCGACTGTCGGTCAGCGAAGATCGGATGCGACAGGATGCCGGCGGCATCCGGCACCACCACGATCGGCACCTTGAACTGGCGTCCGATCGCACCCCACTCATCGGCCGTGCGCGAAGCCAATGCGCGTCGCAGGGCAATCTCGACTTCATCGGCGCGGGCGAAGCGCAATTCCCGCGTGACCAGCCCCGGGTCTGCAGCCAGCTCGTGCAGTTCGAGTGCCTTGCACATCGAGCGCCACTGATCGGGTGTGGTGATCGTGATGCCGACCCAGCCGCCCTTGCAGGGGTAGACGCCAACCGGTGAATTGGGCGAGAAGCGGTTCAGTCCGCAGCGGCGCATCGGGATGCCATCCTTCTCGTGGAAGTGGATGTGCATCTCGCTCAGGACCAGGAAGGCTTCGAAGACGCTGAGCTCGTAGCGCCGAGCGGCACCGGAGGGCGCCAGGACGGCCGCGCAGGCTGCAATGTAGGCGGTGATGCCGCCAAACAGACTCGCCTGCCGATCGCCGAAGAAGGTTGGCGATCCCTGACTGTGACCGGCCATCTGAGGCATGCCGCTCAGGGCCTGGATGACCAGGTCACTGCCCTGCCAGTCGTGGTAGCGACCGCCCTGACTGCCAAACCAGCTGAGGTCGATGGTCGCGATCCGCGGCGAAAGTGTCCGGGAGTCGAGGCTCGAGCCCTCGCCCACGATGACCAGGTCTGTTGTCTGCGCGAGCGACTCGATCAGGCTTTGGGCTGAGTCCATGTCACTGGCAGGCTGGATCCGCTGCTTGCCTGCAAACAGATATTCGGCATAGGCCGACTCGAGCGGATCGTCGCTGCGAACGATGCCCTTGAGCAATTGCGCATCGCTCAGTGCGGTGACCGAGACCGATGCGCCGGCATCGACCAGCAAACGTGCGCAGTAGCCCGCGGCCGCGCCTCCGCCGATCTCAAGAACAGTCAGTCCGCTCAGGGGCAGGGTGCCGGATGTCGTCACTCGGGAATCCAGAAAAATCGGTTTCAGAGGCCCAGCAGGCGAGCAGCGCGCTCGACACGGCGTGGAATGGAGGCCTGATAGGCGTCAAGGTCGATGGCTTCGTCTTGCGAGCCCTGCTGACCACCGAGATACCGCGCATAGACGCCTTCTCCGATGCTGGCCAGGCGCCATTGGGCAAAGCCCCGGTAGTAATCGACCGTGGCCAGCGACACCTTCATTTCCTCTGCATACAAACCGGCCATCTCGTCTTGCGAGAGAAATCCGGCAAGGCCGGTGGTGGCTGGATCGCCGCCTGCAATCGGATCGCTGGGGTCATGCCAGTAACCCAGCAGCCCGCCGAGGTCGGCCATCGGTTCGCCCAGGGTGCACAGCTCCCAGTCGAGGACGCCAGCGACCTCACCTTGCGGGGACATCATGCAGTTCGAGAGGCGATAGTCGCCATGCGCGATCGTGGCCGGTGACGGCTCCGGCATGCGCGAGGCCAGCGCATCGCGGACCTGGTCGAACAGCGGCAGTTCGCGGGTCTTGGACTGCTCCCACTGGCCCGACCAGCGTTTGAGCTGGCGCTCGATATAGCCTTCCCGCTTGGCCAGGTTGCCCAGCCCGACGGCATCGACATCGACCCGGTGCAGTGCGCACAGCGTCTCGATCAGGGTGTGGCTCATGCGGCGCCGGACCGGTTCGGTCAGGGTCTCGCCAACGCCCACATCCCGGACCACGATGCCATCGAGAAAGTGCATGACATAGAAGTCGCGCTCATTGACGGATTCGTCCTGGCACAGACCGACCATGCGCGGCACTGGCACTGGGGTGTCGGCCAGAGCCGACATCAGGCGATGCTCGCGTGCCATGTCATGCGCACTGGGCAGCAGCTTGCCCAATGGAGGGCGTCGCAGCACGAATCGCCGTCCGCTGGCGTCGGTCACCATGAAGGTCATGTTCGAACGCCCGCCCGCGATCAGCTTGAAATTCAAGGGCAGGGTGATCGGTGTGTGTTCGCCAAGCCAGGCGGTCACGCGGGCAACATCGATGCCCTCGACCTTTGAGGGGTCGGATTGGATCGCAGAGCCAGGTGGGGTGGTGTTCATCTGAAAAGTTCCTTTCGACTGCCGGGCTGTGCGACTGCGCTCAGAGACGGCCCTTGCCCAGATCGAGAAAGCCGCGGGACAGGTTGACCTGCAGCGTGTCGGTGTCACCTTCGACCAGGCGGCTGGCACGCACACGGCGAATGGCCGCTTCCAATGGATGGCCCTCGACCAGGGCCTCGCCGCCCACGAGTTGCACGGCCATATCGACCAGCGTGTTGACGGTTTCGCTGGCAAAGACCTTGGCCGCAATGCTCTCGTTGACCGCGTCCTGACCGGAATCGGCGAGTCGTGCCGTGCGATACACCGCCGATCGGGCGGCGTAGGTCAGGATGCGCATCTCGCCAAACCGCAGCCGGACCCGGTCGTGCTGGCCCAGCGGGCCGTTGCGGCGCTCGCGCTGCAAGGCCTCGGTCACCACCGACATGACCCACTGTGCGGTGCCGACGCAGTCGGCCGCGACCGTTCGGCGAACCGAACTGATCTTGGCCAGGGCGCGGCCGCGTCCGTCTCCGGGTTTTCCGATGGCATGGTGGCGCGGCACGCGGACCTCGTCGAATCGGAAGGCTGCATGATGGCTGCCGTCCAGCGATGCGAAGCGCCGCTCAATCGAGACCCCGGGCCGATCGGTGTCGATGATCACCATCGAGGGGCCCTGGCCTTCGACATCGACCAAGGCAGTGAGGAAGTGTGCGTGAACGCCGCCGGTGACGTACGACTTGCGCCCGCTCACGACCAGCTCGTCACCGTCGATGCGGGCCCAGGTCGGGCGTGGCGCATCGGCCGGTTCGGTGAAGGCGAATCCGGCGCGCTTGTCCCCGGCGAGCATCGGCGCCAGATGCGTGCTGGCAAGCGGTTCAGGCACAGCATGCAGGATGCCTGCATCCGCGCCGAACAGTCCGGGCAGATGACCCACGCCGTGGGCTGCCAGGGTCTCGCGTGCCACCAGCAGGGTCAGCGCGGCGGTGTCCTGAGACTGGGTCAGGCCATACACGCCCATCGCCTGCGAAGCCTTGCGAACGGATGACGCCCGCTCGTCGGGTGCCAGCGATGCGTCATCCCTCAGGGCCTGCAGTGTGTCGGTGGCGAGTTTCGAGCATTGCTCGCGCAAGGCGAGCAACTCGGCGGACAGAAAATCGGGCACGGGCTCAGCCGAGTTCGACGAGTCGCAGCACGTTGGGTGGGCCGTCCATGAAGGCGCCCATCTCGCGTCCGATGGTCTTGAAGTGATCGGCTGCACGGTGCGCCTTGACGGCCTCTTCGTCCTTGTAGCGCTCCATGAACACGAAGGTGCTCGGGTCGTCGCCCTTGTTCAGGGTGTAGAGCAGGCAGCCGGGTTCGTTCGCGTTGACGGCGGCGACCAGTCGCAGGGCGGTTTCCTGGAAGGCGGATTCCTGGCCGGCCTTGACCTTGATGGTGGCGATCGTGCAAAGGGTCATGAGTGTCTGCCTCGTGTTTGTGTGTGTGATTCCAGTCTACCCGCAGGCTGGATGCCTGCGGAATCCGGGATTCGGCGGGCGCGCCCATTGTGGAACGCACAAGCCCTGTGCACGAGCTGATCGGCTGGAATGGTGCTTGCGCACCGGTAAGATCGACGGGCTGCGTCAATCACCCGCACAGGAGACCTTCCGATGACTGCCACCAAGCCAGCAACCGCCAAGGCGGTTCCGGTCCCCACCCCGAATACCAAGCCCTTCTGGGAAGGCACACAGGCAGGCGAACTGCGCATGCAACGCTGCACAGGCTGCTCATCCCATTTCCTCTATCCGCGCCCGAACTGTCCTTCATGCGGATCGACCCAGACCGAATGGGTCAAGGCCAGCGGTCGTGCCACGCTGTATTCCTATGTCATCAACCACATGGCTGCGCCCGGCTGGGAAGGCGAGGTGCCTTACGTGATCGCGGTCGTCAAGCTGGCCGAGGGGCCGCGCATGATGTCCAACCTGGTCGGCGTTGCGCCTGACCCGGCCGCACTGGTGCTGGATATGCCGCTTGAAGTCACCTTCGAGGCGCGCGGCAACATCATGCTGCCGCTGTTCAAACCCGCTGCCTGAGGAGCCGTCAGATGAGTCGCATGAAAATCGCCATTGCCGGGGCCGCTGAAACCGATCTCGGCGCATTGCCCCACATGTCTGAACTCGACCTGCGTGCCGATGCAGCGCATCGCGCGCTCGCCGATGCCGGTCTGACGCTGGCCGATGTGGACGGGATCACCAGTGCCACCGAATCACCGATCGACGTCGCCCATTACCTGGGCGTCACGCCCAGCTGGTACGACGGCACCTCGGTCGGTGGCTGCTCCTTCCTCGTTCATGTCCGCCATGCGGCGGCTGCGATCCGCGCGGGTTTGTGCACCACCGTGCTGGTGCTGCATGGCGAGTCGGGCCGCTCGCAGGTGGGTCGGCCACCGCGCATTCGCCCTGCCCACAGCATGATCGGCCAGTTCGAATTGCCCTACGGCGCGTTTGCGCCGCCCAACATGTTCACCCTGCCTTTCATGCGCTACATGAAGGAGACCGACACCACCCTCGAGCACCTCGCCGAGGTGGTTGTGGCGCAGAGCCACTGGGCCGCCGGTAATCCGCGCGCCAGTCGCAGCAAGCTGCTGACCGCGCAGGATGTGATGTCCGCGCCGATGATCGCGTATCCCTTCACCAAGCTGCAGTGCTGCGTGGTGACCGATGGTGGCGGTGCGCTCGTGATCACCAGCGCCGATCGGGCCCGCAATCTGCGCAATGCCAATCGACCCGTGTATCTGCTCGGATCGGGCGAGGCCTGCGACAGCCCGATGGTCTCGATGATGGACGACATGACTTCCTCCAAGGGCTTCAAGCGTGCGAGCAAGATGGCCTTCGATGAGTCCGGTGTGAAGCATTCCGACATCGATCATCTGATGATCTATGACGCCTTCGCGCACCTGCCGCTGTACGGCCTGGAAGACCTCGGATTCGTGGGTCGCGGCGAAGCCGGCGAGTTCATCAAGGCGGGTCACACCCGCCCGGGCGGCAAGCTGCCCTTGAACACGAGTGGTGGCGGCATTCTGTACACGCACACCGGCATGTACGGCATGTTCGCGATCCTGGAATCGGTTCGACAGCTGCGCGGTGAGGCCTTCCGTCAGGTCGATGGCGTCAAGACCAGTCTGGTGCAGGGCGTTGGCGGCATGTTTACCGCCGCCGCAACGCTGGTGCTGTCGAACCAGGAGCCTTGAGCCAAGGCTGTCTGTCGGCCAATTCGATCAGCGGATCGGCCGATCCTGCGCAACTGACGCGTGTTACCTGACCCGGTCGATCACGAGCTGCGCGACGAGCTGAGGATCCTGCATCGGCAGGAAATGCGAATGCTCGCTCAGGTACAGATCCTGTCCCTTGAGAAACTCGCCGGCCACCTCAGGCCAGGTCGGCGAGAACGAATAGTCAAAGGGGTCGCTGTCTGGCCCGCGCTGCCGCGCCCGCACCACGGTAATCGGGATGCGCAAGGCTCTGATGCTGGCATAGATGCTCGCATTCGAGCGACCGGTCATGTAGACGCTCGCTTCGGTGATCGGGCTGCAGGCCAGCTCCACGCCCTCACCGTCGGCAGCAGGCAGCACGCCGTGGGTGCAGTAGTCACGCAGCGCCTGTTGATCAAAGAGGCTGTAGGGCATGCGGGATGTAAACCGCTCGATCATTTCATCGACCGAAGCAAAGCGGCTGCGACGGCGTGCGGCTGGATGCAGGCCGCCCGGATAGGTCATGGGTGCGTCGTGATAGGCCTGCGGTGACGCGATGACCGGATCAATCAGCATCAGTTGCTCGAAGCGACCGGCCTCGAAGGCAGCCGCCTGAACAAGCGTGTGGGCACCCATGCTGTGGCCCACCGCAAACAGTCTCGACAGATCGAGTGCAGCAACGAAGCCCGCCAGATCCCGTCCGAGCGTGGCCCATTGGGTGATCTCGGTTTGAGTGCTGCGACCATGAGCACGCTGTTCGACCGCGATGATGTGCCAGGCCGGAAGGTGGGCGATCACACGGTCCCAGACTCGGGCGTGAAATCCGGTTGCATGGACCAGCAGCAGGCTGGGTGTCGAGCCGCGCAGCTGGGCGCGCCATTCGAAGCAGGCCATCGAGATCCCGTTCGCCTCAACGAAACGAAGCTCGGGCGTGTGGGTGCCGGTGTCAGCCATGGTCGTGTCGGATGGACTGTGCCCGGGGTGGCCCGGGCACTGCCGTGTTCAGCCGCGGGCCCGGGTCGGGATCTGGTTGAAGGGCACGCTCTTGTCGACACGGATATCGGCCGGCAGTCCGAGCACCCGTTCGGCGATGATGTTGCGCAGGATCTCGTCGGTGCCGCCTTCGATGCGGGTGCCGGGCGAGCGCAGCAGCATCCCCTGGAAGCGGCCGTTGTCCATGGCGCTGGCGGTGTCGCTGATCACGCCGGCCTGGCCTTGCAGGTCGAGTGCGAACATCGCGATCTCCTGCATCATCTCGCCGCCCACGAGCTTGCCGATCGAGTTCTCCGGGCCCGGCATTTCACCTCTGGATACTGCCGAAATTGCGCGGTATCCGGTGTATTTCAGGCCGCTGGCCCGCACCGCCCACTGCGCCAGCTTCGAGCGCACGGCCGGATCATCGATGGCCCGTCCATGGCCGGTCTCGAGCGTGCAGCACAGCTCGAAGAGTTCGGGAAATCCGGTCTGGTAACCCGCGCCGATCGACAGGCGCTCATTCATCAGGGTCACCAGCGAGACCTGCCAGCCATCGCCCACCTTGCCCAGGCGCTGCGCATCAGGGATGCGCACATCCGTGAAGAACACCTCATTGAAGCCGGACTGCCCATTGACCTGCTTGATCGGACGAATCTCGATGCCTGGCGAGCGCATGTCCAGGAAGAACATGGTCAGGCCCTTGTGCTTGGCCACCGTCGGATCGGTCCGGGTGATCAGGATGGCATGGTCCGAATAGTGGGCGCCCGAGGTCCAGATCTTCTGGCCATTGATCACCCAGTCATCGCCATCGCGCTCGGCACGGGTGCGCAGGCCGGCCAGGTCTGAACCGCCGGCCGGTTCTGAGAACAACTGGCACCAGATCTCCTCGCCCGAGGCCAGCGGCGGCAGAAAGCGGCGCTTCTGATCTTCGGTGGCATAGGCCATCATCGTCGGGCCGCACATGCCCTGGCCGATGCCAAAGGG